>JAEZFH010000390.1 GCA_023437885.1 Bacillota bacterium
CCCACCCCAACACTTGACAAAGAGCCCAAATAACCGGCAGGCTGGTTTCGTCATTACTGGCATTTATTCTGTTTAATAATTTGCAAAGGCATTCAAGACCGGAGTGATTGTCGACTGGTTGCCGCTCAGATCCGTAATACTGTTATTATCCACATAGATCAGCAGATAGGTTCCATCACTGGGAATATTACTCAATGTAATCAAAACAGTATCTCCTGAGATTGTAACAACATTGCCTAAGGAATATCCGGTGGAGCGCTCCCGTACCGTTACAGTCATACTTCCCTTGACTGCCTCACTGAACTTCACCCTTATCGTGTTCTTTAAAGCTGCATCGTATTTTACGCTCAGTAATTCCGGATCTTTGTTTTCGATCAGACTGACGTCAGTTGAATAATCGTCCATCTCAGAAGCACTTCCGTTATATCCCTTGATTCCCGATACCGTTATTTTACGTTTGCCGGTAGAGGTGATATTTCCTTTCTGGGCAGTAAGACGGATGGTTGCCCCATTGGTGGTATTGCGCAGTAACTTTACCTCCTCCGTCGTAACGCCGGAGATGGAGTAATTGTTCGGGTCACTGGCCGTTGCATCATCCAGCTTATCGGCAAATTCAACAAAGATAAAGGAATGGTTATCCACGGACTGATATATGGAATACGGCTCGGCCAGCTTGTTTGCTCCTCCCGCTCCGCTGCCGTTTCGGACGGTAATTGTCCTGCTGTAGCTCAGGTTCTGGAATGCATCCTTAACAAATCCTTCTGCGAGCGTGAAAGTATAATCTCCGTATAGGGTCATATCGCTCAGCAGAATCTCAATGACATTGCCTACCGCACTAGCCTGGGTATATTTTAAGTATCCATTGATATTCTCACGCTGATTGGAAGCCATGGTGTATCCCAGGTAGCCTGTCTCAAGGCTAAGTGATGCCTTCTCATTGAAGGTCAGTGTCAGTATTTTCAAATCGGGATTAAAATCATAGGATAACATCTGCGGCCTGATTTTTTCCGTAGTAAAATCCACTTTAAAGTCGTACGTCCTATTGGCATAAGTGTCCTCTGGCAGGACATTGTAGCTGTCCCAGAAGCCAATTGATACGGTCTGGACACCGGTTAATGTCTTGTGATAGTCGAAAAGCTTGTAATTCACCTGCTTGTTATTGTTCATGTCAACTTCTCCATAGCAATAACCGCCATTGACATATGCATGGCCAGGTGTTTTAATCGACCTGCTGAAGGTAGCAGTAACCGTATCATACGAGGTACGAATCACCGAGATCGGTCTTGCCTGTGCCTTGGAAGAGGTATCTGTGCGAAGTACAGCAACAGCGCTGCCTCCTGCCAGCCGGTTGCCGGAAGTATCCGTAACTCCCGATATGGTTATAGAAAAGGACTTGTTATAGTCGCCGGAATTAATACCAGTCAAGTCGATATAAACGGATTTTCCGTCCGAACTGAAGCTATAATTGAATTTGCTGTTTAAGAAACTGATTGTTCCCGCAGCAGCATCGGATGAGCCGTAGGTAATCTTCGCACCAGAGGCAGTGAAACCGCTAAAATCCATTTTTTCGGAAAAAGTGATAATATTGGTCATGCCGTTATCATCCAACATCGCCTGGACCAGTCTGGGAGCGTCCGTATCCACAACCGTATTGTCCGTGTTCGTATTACCGTCCGATCCGGTATCGGAATTATCCGTATTCGTATTACCCGACCCATCCTCCGGTACCACGGCCGTATAGTTCAATTCAAAATAATCCTGATAGACAGCTTCTCCGCCGCTTGCCAAGATCCCCTTCTCAAAGGTGATCCCATAGCGCCCGTTAAAGTAATTGTCTGCTGTGATCGTCAGGGTCTTCATGCTGCTGGACATACTCCCTCTCAGGATCCCGGGGTCCTTCGCTTCCCCGCCTGAGGAATCTAACCGGGTAATTCTGATGTTGCCGGATAAGGTACCGCTGGAATTGAGCACGGTGGAGGATTGGATGGCAGTTCCAAATTCAACCTTTATTTGCTTTGAATTGATGATATCCGCAGAAATTACTTCGGCGGCAGCTCCTACCACCTCGATAATAATCGCATCCTTAATATAACTGTTGGCTGCCGACTTAGCGGTAGCCTCTCTGGCTGCCCTGGCCACCAATACGATTTTCCCGCTCCGCAGAGCCGTCACCTTTCCGTTAGTATTATTATCAATCCGGACTGCATTAGGGTTTGCATCACCGCTTGATGCATCGAGTGACCAGAAGGTTTTATCCGTGGAGTTGGACGGCGAGAGCGTCCGGTTAAAATCGTAGCTTTCTCCGACCCTCATGATATGGGCACCTTTCTTATCATTCGCATTATTGATTTTTATTTCCTGCGCAGGAATAAGCACGGTGATATCGCAGTACAGATATTTTGTCTTCCCTGATTTATAGGTAACTTTACATTCTATTTCAGCCGTCCCCTTATTCACCGTGGTTACAAGGCCGCTGCCGGATACCTTGGCAACTCTCGTATTGGAGGAAGACCATCGATACTTGCTGTCCGCCTTCTTATTCAAAACCTCAAGCTGATATACCTCTCCGATACCATGAAGCTCAAGCTTCTTCTCCTTGAGGACCGGAGTTGCCGCCTCCGCTGTTTTTACACTGCCGCTCCAATATATCGGCAATAAGATACCAAGTACCAAAAAAAGCTTTCTTACCCATCGACCTGTTCGTTTCATTATACCAAACCTCCCGGTTATCATAGACTATGAAAATACAGTAGCATTACCTTTCCTTTGTATTTATAGCATAACACATTATTGTTGTCAAAATAATGGCAACTTTGCAAATTTTACCCGGTAATACTACCTATTTCCATATCACCGACTACGGGTGCAAGTAAATTTGCATGCTATAGATCCAGTAAAATACTACATTGTGATACTAGAACCGGAAATACAAACATATGATAAAATGGTTATCTGTATTCATAGAGGGAAGATTTGTATGAATCAAATTAAAATCATGGTATTGAGCAAAAAGAAAATAAAAAGATTCCTTTTGATCGTAACAGCATCCATCACGGGTATCTATTTGCTTGCCTCATTATACTTTACGAACCATTTTTACTTTCATACTGTAATTAACGGCGCTAATGTATCATTGAAGTCACATGACAAGGTATCGGCTGTCCTGGACCGCTACCTTGAGGATTACAGGCTTGAGCTGATCGAAAGAGACGGCGGCACGGAGACAATCACAGGTCAGGAGATCGGAATGCAATACAGCAAAAATACCACTCTGTCCCGGACCATGAATGCACAGCGTCCGCTGATGTGGATCAAGTCGTTGTTCAAAAGCAGTACCTATCAGGTAAATAATTTATATCATTATGATAAATCCCTGCTGGATCATAAAATTCATCGTCTCAAATGCAATAATAAAGCAATCGTCGAGCCTAAAAATGTAGATTTCAGATATTTTGACGGTTCTTATGAAATCATCAAGGAACAGTATGGCAATCGGATCAATCCCTCCTCGCTCTTTAGCGCAATCGACAAATATCTGTCAGAGGGGAAGACCAGCCTGGACTTAAATAGTATGAATTGCTATGAAAATCCAAAATATACAATCAATTCAGCAAAAACCTCCCAAACAAGAACTCAATTGAATAAATATGTCTCATCCATCATCACCTATCGCTTCGGCAAGGCAACCGAGCGATTGGACGGAGCCTCCATTAACCAGTGGCTGAGTGTGGATCAGGACCTGGAGATAGCCATTAATAAGGACGCAATTGCAGAATATGTAAATGCATTAAGCAAAAAATACAATACTGTGGGTATCCCCCGGGAATTTCAAACCTCTACTGGCAGGAAGGTGGAATTGAAAGGGGGACTGTATGGCTGGAAGATCAACCGGGAAGGCGAAGCCGAAGCGCTGTATTATAACATCAAACGCGGAGAAGTTATTGAAAAGGAGCCGGTCTATTCACAAACCGCATTCTCCAGGGAAGGGAATGAAATCGGAAATACCTATATTGAAATCAGCATCACCCGGCAGCACCTTTGGTTTTATAAAGACGGAAAGCTCCTTGCCCAGGGTGCGGTTGTAACAGGGAATCCAAACAGAAATAATGCTACGGTAGTCGGAGCCTATATGCTTAATTACAAGCAAAAGGGAGCTACCTTATCGGGTCCCGGGTATGAAGCGAAGGTAACTTACTGGATGCCTTTCTTCGGCAATATGGGTGTTCACGATGCCTCATGGAGATACAGCTTCGGAGGAGGAATTTATAAAAGAAACGGCACTCATGGATGTGTGAATGCCCCCTTATATCTGGCGAAAACCATTTTTGAGAATATTGAAGAAGGAACACCCGTGCTTGTTTACGAAGAGGATTAGAAAACCGGCCGGCAAGTTTGCCGGAGATTCAAACACCCCGCCCGGCGGTGCAATGCAACGCCGGGCGGGGCTTTCTCCTTCCCAGTCGGAACGCAGATTTTTCTATTTCTACGGCGTCCACCAGTTTCCGGATACGATGATATAATTCAGCAGCCGGATTGAATTACCGAAATAGTAATCCTCCTCTGTCTCAGGGATCAGATTGTAATCCCACAAATCATTCAGCCATTGCTGGTTATCCTTATTCACCATAGCACTGACCAGGAACGGACTGGAGAAGCTTAAGTCCTCATAGTCGCGATCCGGCAGAACGGTACCGTCCAGATAATATCCTGCCCGAATACCGTCGGGCCTCCTCCCGGTTGCCTCCATAATCCATTGATTCAACCGGTTTAACTGGTCTGCTGCCCTGGTGTCTCCGTTGATGATAAAATCAGCGGCAATTCTCCAGGAGGTTCTGCAGGCATTGTAGCCCATGGCTCCGTCGTAATCACTCTCCAGGACGGTTCCCTCGGGCGGAAGAGCCTTTCCATCCCGAAGCACCAGAAAATCGGGCAGTAATCCGGTCTCTGAGCTGTTATTATGATATATCTCCCCAATAATATCATAGGTTCGGTCAATGACCTTATCCCAGCGCTGATCCCCGGTAGCCGCACGGAAGGCTTTGAACTGCTGCAGCATAAAATCCGAGGTACGGGTCAGCTGGTTATATTCCCCGGAAGCCCAATCACCAACCTTAATGAGCCACTCCTCCTGATTAATACAAGCCTCCATGATTGCATGAATGACTTTTTTGGCTTCTTCCAAGTAATTTATATCACCATTACTCCCCCATTGTTGATCTGCCAAAAGAAGTGCATACGCAATATCCATATCTCCGTCGGTTGCAGAGTCCGTACCGCTGATGTCAATAATTTTTCCGTCCTTCTCTCCCTGCCTCCAGGCCATCAGGTTCGGATTAATGGAGCTGGGATGCTCCCGGAAATACCGGTACATGCCGTCAAAGCAGGATTTGGCATCGGCATCATAGCCTGCCATAATTGCTGTAATCAGCATCCCGTATCCATGGGCTTCGGATACCGTAATTGCAATCCGGTCCTCCTCGTCCCCTTCCGCAAACCACTCTCCGTCACTGTACCATACATAATATTGTCCCTTTTGATAAGGATTTTCCTTTAAATATTTGCTTTTCCATTCATCATATAATGCAGCCGTTGTCCGGTCCATCTCATCCTGGGTAATATGGCTGGGTTTAATAATTCCCTTTGCATAATCAGTATGCTGGGGAAAG
>JAEZFH010000125.1 GCA_023437885.1 Bacillota bacterium
GCATATAGCTGTTCTGGTGCGATAACGGGGTATCCCTCCAGCTTTGTACCAGCCAAGGCACGGTTATTATCGCAGAAGGCCAATACTTTGGCCCCAACCCCTTCAAATTCTTCCCGGGCACGCAAACCGCAAGATCCTCCTCCGAATAAAATCACTTGCTTATCCTTGAAATATAACATTTCGTTATCTACAACCCGGATATACATATCTCTTAACCTCCACCCTCCGGCAACAACCTGTTCTACCTTGATTACTGATTAATATTCAATAGCTTCGCTACTTTATTATATAAACGTTCCGATGCCTCCGGCTTCTGTGTATCAAATACTCTGTTAGCAATACTTTCATATTTCTCTCCAATATCTTCCATATACCGCAGGGCATCTTCTAATTCCTCTTGGTTATATACCTTCGGTCCCGGTGTATAATCCTCATAACAGAAATACAATTCTCTTGACTCAGAAATGTATTCTTTATAATCATAAGGAAAGAATATCACTGGTTTCTTTGCAAGTAGAAAATCAAAATAAATCGAGGAATAATCCGTTATCAGGACGTCCGCCAACGGCAGAAAACAATAGGGATCCGACAAAGCATCCAGGAGTAGAACCCCCTCACAACTCCAGTCCTTCCATAAAACTTGCTGCTTCGACTTAGGATGCAGCTTTACACAAAGCAGATACCCTTCCTTAATGAGGAAGCTCTCCAGTCTTGTCTTATTTATGATTTCAAAAAATCCTGTTTCACTGTCACGGAAGGTAGGCATATACAGTGCAATTCTATTCCTATGCCTAGCCGACTGAAGCTTCTTATATTCTCGCTGCTCCTTAACCGTTAAAACATTCTTTATCGTTTTCGAGAGAAGAATATCATTTCTTGGATATCCCTCAACTAATACATGCTTAGTACGGAAAGCTGATGCAAATATAGGTTTTAAAGACTTAGAGGTTGATAATATGTAATGTGAAGGCTTTTCATCGGAGATGCATCTTGGTATGGCATGAAACCACTCCCAAAAGCCTCTTGGATTCCTAAAATAATCAAACACATTATCCTTCTGTATCTTCTTTAAGGGTATGCCATGCCATAGATTAATCTTTAAGGCTCCGCCAGACAATACATAGGAGATATCCTTCGGATAATTATCATAAAAGTATACTCCTGCCCGAAGAGAGTTCCAGACCCCGGAGAAACTGTACAGATAATAAGCTTCCAAGCTGTTGTCCTGAAGGAATTCAACGATTTCTCTTGATTTTGATACCCACACAGCCCGCAACTGCTGACTCTTGTACTGTGATAAATATAAATAAAGATATTTGGGATTATCCGCAAATCGTCTTCCAAAGGTGCTTCCAAACACCCATAGTTTTTTATCTCTGGGCATCAGACATAGCAACCCATAGACCGGAAGCAGGAGAAGCTGGCTCCAATATTTTAATCCATTCAATAGTCGCTTGCCCATCTTATCAACCATTCATCTTACCTTTGGTAGTTTTCTTGATTAATTCCATCTTTCTACCACTTCTTCAATATTGTCTTTCTTTCAATCGGATCCAATGCTCTGATCACCGGATCCTCATAATAAGAATCGTTCAAAATATGCGTTGTAGACACCTCTTCAAAAATCGCACCCTTGCTTGACGTAAAGGAATGCTTCTCTCCCCGCAGCACCGTCTGAATATCTCCCGGCTTCATATGGATGTCCTCGCCCTCCATGTTCACTGTCAGACCGCCGTACAATAATTGGAAGGTTTCTTCCTTCAGTTTATGCATATGTACCGGATGCTTCTGCCCGGGCAGGATCACCAGCAGCTTCTTACAGTATTCCCGGTTAATGATACTGATAATAATCGCACCAGTTTGGCGAAAATGCTTCATACCATAATGATGTGACAATTCCACCTCAAAGCTCTTACCTAAGGCAATTCCGGCCTCATAGAGCATACCTTTGGCATCATGGACCACGCTCCGCACCAGATTAACATCCGTGAGTTTTCTCTTCTCCATAAACGGATCATTCGCCGAATAATCTCTTGCAGCTACTGTGCCCCCGATAAACTCCCCGCTTGTCATTTGCTTCTCCAGGCAGGGCATCGCAAAAAATACATCCTCTTCCGTAATCGGAGTACCTGCTTTTACCGCTTTCTTAAGATAAACTCCCCGCATCAGGGAACGAAGGGAATCGAGTTCATCCTGGCTGACATACTTATCATTTTCCTTCTTGGTTCTGCAGATCATCCTCGCATCCAGCACAGCCTTTACCCATCGGTCTGCCTGTTCCGGATTCATGGAATAATTATTTAATGTAACCGTCTCCGTAGGAAGCCCCACATGCCGTTCTAAAATCTTTGCACCCTTTGCAACTGCAAGCATTGGCACAGTATTATCATTCGGGTCCTCATGCCCGGAATATCCGATGGTTATATCCGGATACCGACGGTTCATGCGGTCAATAAAATCCAGCTGCAATTGATCCAAAGGAGCCGGATACTCTGCAATACAATGCAAAAATGCGAAATCACACCCCTTATGGGTAAAGAAATTATATAGCTTGTCAATATCCGACAAGGTCTTTCCTCCGGTTGATAATATCACCGGTTTACGCGTGAAAGCAATCTTGGTTAGTAAGGGCCAATCTAACGCACTGCAGCTCGCCACCTTAATAATATCAATTCCCTGGTCCATACACCACTCTACCCCATCCTCATCAAAGGGGGTACTCATCGCAATCATACCTTCCTCATGGATCATCTCCACCAATTGAGTAAATTGATCTACGCCTAATTTGGTGCCCATAAACCGGGGAATATGCTTCACATCATTTCTGTTTTTGTATTCCGGATGGATAAAAGTATCCAGATTACGGTATTGTAATTTAACTGCAGCCTTTATGTTATACTTTCTTGCAATCCTGCTCATTGCCTTTATGATATCGATGCCATGCTCCACGCTGCCCTGGTGGCTGTTAGCCATCTCAAATATAAATAAATCCTCAAACAAATTCATTTCTGACATCTTAATCCTCCTTCAGATGACCTCGCCCTCAGGCTATATTAGCCTGATGTGCTGTACTATTTATTCACAATAAATAACCTGATATATTATATATCGACAAAGTACAGTCATCCGATAAGTACTCCATTATAATTTTACAATAAGTATATTTCGATCTGTAAATTTCTGACACATGGCGTTGCAGACTCTAATTCAGCAGCTCCGCCAGCCTGTTCATATCCATCATTTTATCATCTATGTAATAATCTGCGTTAGGTTTACCAAAATGCAGCTCATGATACCTTACCCCCCAAAGCCCAAGCTGACGCCTGGTGACTTCGCTCCAGTCAATGCCTGTCACATAGCCTCTGGCCGTATGCAATACAATATAGTTCCCCATGTCATACAGGGAATTGATTACTTTAATCATAACCGGATTCGGCTCGGCTTCCGCATAATTATTATTTTTTTCTATTTTAGCGATTACACCGTCTATATCAAATACAAAACGCTGATTGCCAGAGGTAATCCTTAAAAATTCTTCCGCTTTTTTAAACTCTTCTTCAGTATCTATATCATAATTCTTAACCATTTCATAGCCATGGATCCGGCTGCCGGACATAGAATAACCTTCCAGAATGACCCTGCCTCGAACCACGTCGATACAGGCATTTTGATAATACACCTTGGGCAGCTGCTGTCTAGGCATATTATAGCATTCCGCCGGTCCCTCCATAATCGGTGTTATGCTGCCATCCTCCTGCCGGTGCCACATTTTATACGGTATCTCCCTGGCCGGCGCGATACTTCGCACCGAATCCGCTTCAGGATGGCGGATTAATATCTCGATCATCGCATCGATATCCGATACCTGGCGAATTGGGTAGGTGGGCCGCAGCTGGACAACAATGTCCGCTTCGTATCCTTCCTTCTCCTTCAGAAACCAGAGACAATGATGAAAGACCTCAATATCCAAAGAGGCGTCACCGGCATACTCCACCGGCCGGAGAAAAGGAACCTCGGCCCCATATGCTTCACCGATTGCAGCATACTCCTCACTATCCGTACTGAGAATAATCCGGTTAATATACCCTGATTGTTTGGCATGTTCTATGGAATAAGCCAGCATTGGCTTTCCATCGATGGGGCGGATATTCTTGTGAGGAACGCTTTTAGAGCCGCTCCTGGCCGGAATAATTGCCAATATATTCATACTTACCATCCTCTTTCTCTGTTCTCTTATATGAATTTCTCCATACACTCCTTGCTACTGAAGACTTTCTATCACCTTTTCCAGATGCGGGCTAATAAAATCGCACGCCTCCACAATACGGCGATAGATCTTTTCCGTAGAATCATAAGATATCAATTCATTTTGCTTTTTATCCTCCGATACAAAAAACAGTTCTTCAATGTCATCCGTATTTTGTCCCACTACATATTGGTCTATGATATTGAAAATATCCTTCTGCTCAATACTATTATTTGTTTCATAAAGCTTTTTAAGCAAACGGCGGCTTTCCGAAGAATCACCCTGATTTCTTCTTGCATTGAGACTCAGCTTCTGGCAGTCATAAATTGTTCTTCGTGCCTCTTCCCTGATTTCTGATACCTCTCCCCTGATCTCCTCTAAATAAGCACAGAGCTGCCCGATACCCTCCTGATCAAAGGTCGGCTCCATTTCATCCACAATACGCCTGATATCAATGTCTTTGCCGCAGTATTGATCAACTACCTCCCTCAGGGTCATAAGTCGGGTACCCCTGATCAAGGCTCCGCCTTCCGTGGCATCGATGATATCATAGTCCGAAAGCTGTGCGATAACAGCCTCAAACCACCTTAAAAAGGTATACCAATCATATCTCGTCTTTATCCGGTTCCCCTGATAGTCCTCTACATGCAGTTCTATCTGTCCGTCATTATATCCAAGCGATCCCTGACCCCCTCCCGCATGAGTAAGACCATTCGTGTAGGCAAGATCCGAACCGATAAGTACAATACGCTTCCAGTCCGCTTTTACACAAAGCGCAAAAGCCACTGTCGTAACCGATCCCCCGTAGGAGATTTCCCCCATCGCTTTCCCGAAGCGGTGATAGGTTTTACGCATCCAGGCAGAGCAATCGGCAATAATTTTCCTCCCCGCATGATTGCCCAGGATCGCCTGGCTTCCCTCCAGGCAGCACAGCAGCGGGACTTCAAAACCAGGTACCCCTCCGCAGCTGGACAAAGGCTTAACTGCATCCAAATGAACAATAAAGTCAGGCTCTATTCCATGATTTCTAAGCATTCCATAAGCCCGGTCCACCGCCATAATAATTGCTCTCCCCTTGGCTTCCTTCAAAACCTCGATATTCTTGCTTAAGGATGGTCCGGCCGACACAATGATCACCGGAACCTCCTTGGGGAGTTCCTTCTTCAAGTCCCAAAAGGAGACGGAGTTTTTAATATGTACGATATTATCAATGGAATTCGCTACAACACTTTGTGCCAGCTTATCATAAGTATTCTTTACCATCACACTGTTCAAGGTATTATCCTGAAGCATTCTGCGAAAATCCTGATACCCGTCCGGGAATAACCTGTCATATCCGGGATGCAAACATTCCATCTGAGAATAAAGGTTCTTCCAGGTAATGGTCTGGGCTACATATCCCGGAAACTGCTCTTCATTTATTCCACCTACCACTATACCCAGCCTTGGATCTCCAAGCAGTTCCTGTAGAGGATAATTCTCCAACACATGCTTAAAAATCGTGTAGGAGGGCTCGAATACGATAATAAAACGAAATCTCTCCGGCATATCAAGAAGACAGCTTAAAAACACACCATTTCCCATACCGAACATAACTGCCACCGCATCCAGGTTTTTTGGTCTATACTGCTGTGCCCACCTTACGGCTTCCCGCACCGGATCATAGCTGCTATTCAGCCGGAGAATACTATTCTGCTTCTCAATCTCCAATGCCTGCATTTCGGTCCTGGTCGGCAAGGACCGGACAGCAATCGTTTCTTCAATATTGATAGGCTCCCCTGACTGAAGTCTTTGAAATAATTCCTTGTTATATTCAGCCAAAGCATTTAGATTATCCTGATAATGCATATTTCTAACTTCCTTTTATTCCATATTTAAGTTTATAATTTCATCCAACAGCTCCGTAACATCATAATTCATGATGTCCGCCATCAGCACCTTGTCCTGCTGCTCCATGGCATCCAAGGCCTGCTTCAATGCCGCCTGCAGCCTATTATTTAAAAGCAGTACTTCTTCTTTTTCCTGCTGTCCCTCTAAAATAACAGAAACCGCTGTTATATCATCAATTATTGTAATCAGCCCGCGATACCCTTCCTGATCCTTTTGTTGGTAAAAGCAGTCTGCGACAATTTTTATTGTTTCCTTCAGTTTAATCAGCTTTTCATGTAACTCATTCATTCTTCTACCAATCCCTTCCATCACCTTTCAATATAAAGCCTTCTATTTATATTATTGCACTTGCGACAATATTTTTCAAAAACATTTTAAAATATTTCATCCGATACAAAAAAACAAGGCCGGCCTAACGGCCGGCCTTGTAGTCATTGCAAAACTAATTAGCCTAATAATGATAAAACGCCCTGTGTTGATTGATTAGCCTGTGCCAACATTGACTGAGCAGCCTGCTGAAGAATGTTGCTCTTAGAGTAAGATACCATCTCTTTAGCCATATCAACGTCACGGATACGGGACTCAGCTGCCTGAAGGTTCTCAGCAGTATTGTCTGCGTTAGCGATAGTATGCTCTAATCTGTTCTGAACAGCACCAAGAGAAGATCTTTCCTTGGATACCTTAGCAATTGCAGTATTGATCGTGGAGATAGCAACGGTAGCCAACGCATAGGTAGATACCTTGTTAGCAACATCAGCTTTTGCTACGCCTAAGCTGGATGCTCTCATGTTCTTAATCTTCAAAGTGATGTTCTGGCCATTATTAGCACCAACCTGGAAGTTCATAGCTGTGGCGGAGAAAGAGCCATCAACTAACTTTAAAGTATTGAACTCTGTCTGCTCTGCAATACGGGTAATCTCATCTGTTAAGGATTCTAACTCAGCCTTAATGGACTGACGGTCAACGGATACATTAGTATCGTTGGATGCCTGAACTGCTAACTCTCTCATTCTCTGAAGAATGGAGTGTGTCTCATTAAGTGCACCTTCTGCTGTCTGAATTAAGGAGATACCATCCTGTGCATTGGTAGAAGCCTGCTCAAGACCTCTGATCTGTCCTCTCATCTTCTCGGAGATGGAAAGACCTGCTGCATCATCGCCTGCACGGTTAATTCTGTAACCGGAGGATAATTTCTCAGTTGACTTGGAAAGGTTGCCGGTTGTGATTCCTAACTGTCTGTTTGTGTCGGCTGCTGCCATATTGTGCTGTATTATCA
>JAEZFH010000251.1 GCA_023437885.1 Bacillota bacterium
GTATTGCACTGTCCATAACCGTCATCTAAGACTTCAGAAGCAGGAATTGCATCATCTGTGTTATATCCGAAGGCGATATTGTCACGTACATAATTATAGATTTTTCGTATTTTTTGAAAATCATCCTCCTTTGCCCATTGCTGCTTCTGTATCAGGCTCTGGATTGAGCTATGCTTAAAATTTAACATCTGTGTTTCCTGCAGGTACTTATTCATTGTGTAATCCTCCCTTTCTGTTTGATTACACTTTACCAGAATACTCATCAGAAAACTTTCAAAAACTCGCTATCTCTTATGATATTTGTCGCAGACATCCCTGTCATTATTTTATTGGTATATGCAAGATGGGACGGACTGTCAAAACCGGCATGGAGGGCTGCTGCCGTTATGCTTTCGCCATCGAAAATTGCCTCGTATGCCTTCTGAAGCTTGTGCAAAACAATATAACTTTTTAGGGGAATCCCTGTTTCTTTTTTGAACAAATGCGACAGGCGGCTTTCAGAGAGACTGATTTTTTCGGAAAAATATTTTATCTGATGAAACTCGTCTTCGTGCCTGCAGTCATCCAGGAGACTCAAAACCTGAATTACCCGGTCATCGAAATTTTCCACATTACTATCTGCAAATTGACGAATAATGCTTTGAGCAAAAGAAAGAATAGCAGCATGGCTTTTTTGAATAAGTACATCATTAAAAATCTGTTGAAAAACAGCGGCTTTCTCAGGCGGAAAGACATAAAAGGGCTGCTCCGTCAACAACCCTCTCATCCTGCGCCCAAGCTCTGTTGTAGGGTCAGCAAGCATAGTAAAATGAGGTTCTCCCTCCGTGTTAAACGTATGCAATGTATCCATGTTAACAAGGAGGGCACTGCATGGGATAAAACGTCCATTCACTTCCATATTTAAATCCTTTTGACTGCTGAGAAACATTTGCAGCAGCCAATGCTTATGGCAGTCTGCTTCTATCCGGTTTGAAACTGCCATAAAATTTCGATCGTATTTGATAATATAATTCATTGCGTCTCCTGCTTGCTAAAAGTACAGATCTTTGGATAAGTTACATGAATCAAATTATTCAGTGCATTAATACTGTCAAATTTGACTTATCTATGCCGATATCATATCATGGAATACCGCATTTTACCACGTTCTTATGCAAGTATGAAAGAATGTGCAAGTATGAATGTGTAACTATAAATTACTAAAAGAATGAACTAAATAATTCAAATTTAAGGAGGAGCATATGAGAACTGAGCAGGAAATGATGAATCTGGTATTTTCTATAGCAAGGCAGGACGAGCGTATACGGATTATGACGCTGGAGGGGTCCCGTACCAATGTTAATATTCCGAAAGATGATTTCCAGGATTACGACATCACGTATTTTGTCAGCAATTTGGAATCCTTTACAGCAAATGATGCTTGGCTTAATCAGTTTGGGAAGATCATAATGCTGCAAAAGCCGGAAGATATGGAGCTATTTCCGGCGGAGGAGAAGGGATATTCGTATCTTATGCTCTTTGATGATTATAACAAAATAGATCTTACCTTATTGCCGCTGGAAGCACTGGAGGATTACTTAAACGGCGATAAATTAATACAGCTTCTGTTGGATAAAGACAATCGTATTAAACAGGATATTGTTCCCAGTGATATCGATTACCATATCAAGAAGCCTACCATGCGGGAGTATGATGACTGCTGCAATGAATTTTGGAATGTAACTCCTTATGTGGTTAAGGGCTTGTGCCGTAAGGAAATCCTTTTTGCGATTGACCATATGAACCAGATCCTGCGCCATGAACTGCTGCGAATGATATCCTGGAATGTCGGGATAGAAACAGGGTTTTCCTTAAGCGTCGGAAAGAATTATAAGTTCATCCATAAGTACATAAACATTGATTTATGGAATAGACTGTTATCGACCTACCGTATGGATACTTATGAAAATGTATGGGAGTCCTTATTTACCTGCCATCAATTGTTTCGGGAAGCGTCGATGGAGACAGCAGAACGGCTTGGATATGTATATCCGGCATATGATGAAAACGTAACAAAGTATACTCAAAACATGTATCAACGATTTTTATAGTACCCGTCAATAGGGCCATAATTTTTTTACAATACCTAACAGTTACCTCTTGCTTTCGCATACCTTAAGTGATATACTGACAACATATAAAGACAAATGTCTTTGCTGCAAAGACGAAGAGAGGAGATCTATTTATGAAACGTAAGGTGTTAGCATTAGCACTCAGCCTGTGTCTGATCGCAGGCTTACTCAGCGCATGCGGCCAACCGGCAGGGGACGGAGGCAAGGTAATTAAGATCGGTGTTTTCGAACCGGTTACCGGTGAAAACGGCGGCGGCGGTTTCCAGGAAGTCCTTGGTATGCGCTACGCGAACAAAATGTATCCTACAGTAGAGATTGACGGAACTACATATAAGATCGAATTAGTGGAAGTTGATAATAAGAGTGATAAGACAGAGGCAGTCAGTGCTGCACAGAGCTTGATCAGCTCCGGTGTAAAGGTGGTACTGGGTTCCTATGGTTCCGGTGTATCCATCGCAGCCGGTGAATTCTTCAAAGAAGCCAAAATTCCTGCCATCGGTGCTTCCTGCACCAATCCCCAGGTAACCCTCGGCAATGATTTCTATTTCCGCGTTTGCTTCCTTGATCCGTTCCAGGGTACGGTAATGGCCAACTACGCGCACCAGGAGGGTGCTGCTACTGCTGCGGTTATCACACAGCTGGGTGATGACTATTCCTCCGGTCTTGGCAGCTATTTCGTAACTGCCTTCAAGGAGCTTGCCGGTGACGGCGCTATCGTAAGCGAGGAACAGTTCCAGACCAACCAGACGGATTTCAAGGCAATCTTAACCAATGTTAAGGCAGCAAACCCGGATGTTATCTTTGCTCCTTCCTCCATCGCAACCGCACCCTTGATTATTACACAGGCTCGTGAGCTTGGAATTACCTGTCCGATTATGGCAGGCGATACCTGGGAGAACTCCACGATCATCGATAACGCCGGCGAATACGCCCAGGGTGTTGTTCTTTCCACCTTCTTTGACGATGCCGATCCGGCTACCACAGAGGCTGAGTCCTTTATCTCCGGCTTTAAGCCCTACTTAAAGGAAAACAATCAGTCCGAAATTATTCCCGCCGTATCCGCACTCGGATATGATGCATATCTGGTAGCACTTGAAGCAATCAAACAGGCCGGCTCCACTGATTCCACCGCAATCCGTGACGCATTGGTCAACGTTAAGATTGACGGCGTTACCGGCTCCATTTCCTTTGATGAGAACGGCGATGCCAAGAAGGACATGGCCTTTATCAAAACTGTGGATAACGGTGCTTTCAAGTTCTTAAAGACTGTAACAGTCGCAAAATAATGGATTGAAGCGTAGGGGCTGCCTTTGAAGCTTACGGCAGCCCTTTTACTATTTGGAGGACCTTACATGACAATATCAACCTTTTTCCAACATACATTAACAGGAATCTCCCTTGGCGGTGCCTATGCGCTGATTGCCATCGGTTATACCATGGTCTATGGAATCCTGCGGCTGATCAACTTCGCCCACGGAGATCTCTTTATGATGGCAGGCTATTTTATGATCTTTTCCATGGCGACCTTCCCCTGGCAGATCGCCGTCCCTCTGGTATGCATCCTGACGGTCGTGCTTGCTGTGGTTATCGAACGGGTAGCTTATAAGCCGCTGCGCTCGGCCCCCCGTATGTCGATTATGATCTCCGCGATCGGTGTCTCCTATCTGCTGCAGAACCTTGCCACCTATTTATTCACTGCACTTCCCCGTGCATATCCGGAAATACCCTTCCTTAAGAAAATATTCCAGATAGGAAGCATCTCTTCCTCCCTGGTTACCTTTATCACACCCGTTATCACGATTTTACTGGTAATCGGCCTTATGCTGCTGATCAATCATACCAAGGCAGGTATGGCCATGCGTGCAGTCTCCAAGGATTTTGAAACTGCACAATTGATGGGTATCCGGATTAATAATACCATCAGCACTACCTTTATCATCGGCTCCTTCCTAGCAGCCATCGGTTCCATCCTGTATTTTACGGACCGCATGTCCGTTACCCCCTTCAGCGGAACCCTTCCCGGCCTCAAATGCTTTATCGCTGCCGTATTGGGAGGCATCGGAAGTATTCCCGGCGCTGTTGTAGGCGGCTTTATCATCGGTATCTGCGAAACCTTCCTGGTTGCGTTCGGCTATTCCACCTACAGTGATGCATTTACCTTTGCTCTGCTGATAATCATTCTGCTTTTCCGTCCGACGGGTCTGTTCGGCGAGAAAATAATCGACAAGGTCTAGGAGGTTCGTATGAAAAGATCAAAAAATATAATTTATACAGCCATCCTGGGTGTGCTTGTGCTGATCCTGCTGATCTTCCTTGAGGCAAACAAGCATCGGTATGGTATGGCTTATACCGTATTACAAAAAGGCATTATATTATCCGTGGTTGCGGTTTCCATGAATCTGGTGACCGGCTTTACCGGGCTTTTTTCCCTGGGTCAGGCAGGCTTCATGGCAATTGGAGCTTATGTTACCGCAATCTTTTTGATCCCCGTAAGCAATATCTCTGATGTATATTATATCAGCGGTGTGTCCCCTGCCATTTTAAGCTTTAAGATCTGGCGGGAATCGGGTCCCGCCTTCCCGCACGCTTTGCTGCCCTATGTGGCTTTGATCGCCGGAGGCCTTGTGGCTGCTCTTTTCGCTGCTCTGATCGGCTATCCGGTACTGAGATTAAAAAGCGACTATCTTGCGATCGCAACCCTTGGCTTCTCCGAAATTGTACGGGCAATTATCTCCAGCCCCCAGATGGATACCGTAACCAATGGCTCCTACGGCTTGAAAAAAATTCCCGGTTTCCATTCCATCACTGAAACTTTTGGTATTATGCTGGTCTGCGTCCTTCTGATGGTTCTGCTGCTTCGCAGCACCTATGGCCGGGCCTTCCGGGCGATCCGTGAGGATGAAATCGCAGCGGAAGCAATGGGAATTAACCTGTCCAAGCATAAGCAGATGTCCTTTATCATCGGCTCCTTCTTCTCCGCCGTAAGCGGAGGTATGCTGGCCATGTTCATGCGTTCCATCGATTCCAAGACCTTCAGTGTATCCCTGACCTATGATATATTGCTTATTGTAGTCATCGGAGGCATCGGCAGCGTCACCGGAAGTGTGCTTGCATCCCTGCTTGTCACTGCCGGCAAGGAGTGGTGGCTGCGTTTCTTTGATAATCCCCTCACCATTGGAGGCGTTCAGATTCCCCTGTTCCGTACCGGTTTCCGTATGGTTATCTTCTCCATCATTCTTCTGGTAGTCGTACTCTTCTATCAGCGGGGTATTATGGGCAAGAATGAGTTCTCCTGGGAGCGGCTGGAGAAGCGGCTGAAAAAGCTCCTATTCCAAAGAAAAGGAGGTGCCGGCAATGCCTGATCAGGTTTTAAAACTCAATGATATTACCATGCAATTCGGCGGCGTTGTGGCAGTGGATAATTTATCCCTGGAAGTGGGCAAGAATGAAATCGTGTCCCTCATCGGACCAAACGGAGCCGGCAAAACTACTGCCTTTAACGTAATCACCGGCGTATACGCCCCGAGCAACGGAGCAGTACATTTTAAAGAAAATATGATCACCAGCAATTTCCCCAAGGGCAGTATGAAAAAGCTCTATGCGGGAGAGAGCCGCGGAAAATATACGACCACGATGAAAAAGACTCCCGATCAGATCACGAAGCTGGGTGTGGCACGTACCTTCCAGAATATCCGGCTGTTCCGGGAACTGACCGCCTTTGATAATGTACTGATTGCGAAGCATATGCGCCAGAAGGCTAATGTCTTTTCCGCAACTCTCGGTCTGAATTATAAGGAAGAACGTATTATGCGGGAGGATACGCTGAAGCTCCTGGACATTCTGGGCTTAACCGGTGTGAAGGATGAGGTCGCCCATTCCCTTCCCTACGGTCAGCAGCGCCATCTGGAGATTGCACGGGCGCTGGCGACCGACCCGGAGCTGCTTCTTCTGGATGAACCGGCGGCCGGTATGAATCCGCAGGAAACCGACGAATTAACTGCCTTTATCTATGATATCCGCAAGAAATTCAATTTAACTATATTTATGATTGAGCACCATATGGATTTGGTTATGGATATCTCCGACCGTATCTATGTACTGGATTTCGGCAAGCTGATCGCATCCGGAACACCGGAGGAGATACAAAGTAACCAGCGGGTGATCGATGCTTATTTGGGGGTACAAGAAGATGGCGAAGAATAATATATTAACCTTGGAAAATCTAAGTGTCTCCTATGGCGGTATCCGTGCGGTGAAGGGCATCAGCCTGACGGTTCCCGAAGGAGAGATCGTAACCTTGATCGGCGCCAACGGTGCCGGGAAGAGCACCATCCTCCGTACCATTGCCGGCTTGGTGAAACCCGAAAGCGGCAAGCTCTTCTATCAGGGAGAGGATATCACCGGAAAATCCTCCACTGCCATTGTGGAAAAAGGAATTACCCTGGTCCCGGAGGGCCGCCGGGTATTTGCCAATCTTACGGTACTGGAGAATCTGAAGATCGGCGGATATCTGCGCAAGGACAGCCTGGAGGCGGATATTGACTGGGTATACCGGTTATTTCCCCGGTTAAAGGAGCGTTCCTGGCAGATGGCGGGTACACTCTCCGGCGGCGAGCAGCAGAT
>JAEZFH010000303.1 GCA_023437885.1 Bacillota bacterium
GTCCGGTAAATATTGAATGTACGGTAAAGCAAATCATTCCACTGGGCACTCATGATATGTTCCTGGCGGAGGTGGCGGGAGTGACTGTGGACAAACGCTACATGGATGAGAAGGGAAGGTTTCATCTGAACAAATCAGGACTGGTGGTGTATTCTCATGGCGAGTACTATAGTCTCGGAGAGCTGTTGGGCAAATTCGGATATTCTGTTAAGAAGAAAAAGGAGTGATTATCCGGCGAGCCGGAAGGACCGTAACAGCAGGCAGCTTCTGTATGCCTGAACAGGTTTACGCTGTGACGGTTCAGGTATACAGAATTGCTTTAAATATGAGTGGTCCGCAAAGCGTACCACTCGTTTTTTGATCTGTTTGGCATGCCTTGATCGTGAAAGCTGTGTTACATTCTTAATCAGCCGATATCAGTGTCCTGAAATAATCGTTCAGGCGTACCGGAGATTCCAATATCTCACGTCCGACATACAGGGAACGGTCCGGCTTCGTCATAACTGCCCATTTTACAAGGGATATGGTTCCGCCCCGTATCTCAAGCGCGGTGATACACCTGGGATGAACGCAGCTGCCGTCATTAAAATAAGGAACTTCCCCCACCTTTGGAAATACTGGACGGTGTGTGTGACCGCAAATTAACATCTGGTTGTTTTCCCTGGCAAAATCCATCCGGTTTTTTTCCACCGCATTTTTCTTTTTATTATTTTTGGAGGTACTGATGGGATCCTTGATTCCGACCAGCTCGAGAGGCCTCCATAGATAACGGACTAAAAACCGGGATAGTTTCCACAAGGTGTCATTCAGATAATCACCCTGATGTCCGTGGGTCAGGAAGATCTGATTATTCGTATTACGGTACTTAAGGATTAATCCCTCCGTTATCTCAATATCGGGGAAAAGCGGTATCTTGGAATCGGTGCTGTCGCAATAGAAGGAATGGCATTTTGTCTGAGCATATCTTGGATCCCGTTTTACAATATCATGATTGCCATACAGCATGAACAAACGGTGATCCTGGTAGAACAGGGACATAAGCCAGAAAACGTCACTGTGGGCGGAAATAATATCATCAATGTTCCGGTTCTCCCATAACTCATCGCCATCTCCAAGCTCAATATAAGTATAGCCGTTTTCATAATAATAGTATAAAGCAGCAAAAAAAAGATTTTGATTACCCGAAAAATTGTCTCCCCAGCTGCTGTTGCCCCTGTGGCAGTCACTCATGATTACGATACGGGAGCCTTCATCAAAGGTTATTGTCTTGGACGTTGCCAGAACTTGGGATAAACGTGTTGATGTGGACAAAGCATTCACTTCCTTTTCCATAAGATTGATAGCATTTCCAGAGGAAGAGACCGCTGAAACAGTCCCTTCCTCTGAACAGGCTGGCATCTGTCGCCGGGTTCTTTAGTATCGGTTCAGGTAGCCCCGGATGGTATTAAAGGAATCAAATACAGCCTTCGGCTTACCAAAGTTCAGTATCTGGTTATACATGGAAGGTGCTTCCTTGCGTACAACCTCTAACTTATCCGGTGTATCGCTATAGGCTTCCGTTAACAGTTGATAGGAAGAACAAAGCGATTCGTTATTGCGCTGCATGATGAATTCTGTGAGACCGGTTCTGGTCAGAGGTTGTTTTGTATGAGGCTTGTCAAAGCGAACAATAACCCTTCTCCCCTGTACGAGGTATTCGTGATCCTGATAGCCGGCCTTAACTAAAGCATCGGCAAAGGCACTGGCCATCCGGCGGTCAAATAAATCCAGCGTAATATCCATTGATAACTCCGAGGGCTTGGAGTACTCGCCCAGCTTAAAGCCGGTGAGCCACCAATGATAGCCGCTCCGGGTAAATAGGATATTTCCGTTTTTCTTAAAGATATAGGACATATTGATACAATCCTCATCCTTGACACAGTAATAAAAGGTTCCGTTAAATACTCCCGGTATATTTAAATCAGGGCCAGTGGTATAATAAATACCGACTTCTCCACCGGTGGTCATACCATACTGTCCCTTCCAAAATTCAATCATCCATCGACGTCCATTGTAATCAAAACGGATTGGTTCGCAATCTATAATCATACTCAATGCCGCACTGGCTTCGTCATAAAGTCTGCAATAGCCTAATTCTCTCTGCCATGGATACATCAGCGAATAGAAGATATCCTGATAAGGTTCATAGGCAAAGCCGAAGGGTTTTAGCTCCTGGTTCAATTCGGTAATGCGTTCCGGAACATTTCCGAGAAGCTCAGTTACCGGACGGACTACTTCGCGTTCTCTTTTTTTCTTTCTTCTTCTTCGTATACGGAAGATAATGGATACAATAAGAACAAGAATTAAGCCGACGACGATAAGCAGCAGCATATTCTCAGACAGAAAAGCAATTAAGCCGGCCGCAAGGAGTGTCATATTTTCTATCAATGGAATCTGCATAATATCAGCTCCTTTCCTAAAGTTATATAACATCATATTACAGGAACTAATATCATGTTCCTGTAATCAGGGCGTACATAATAAAATTAGATTGACATCTTATCATTTAAGGGTATAATTACAAAGCGAATGAACTGTTGATAGATTTTATATGAAAGGGTGAATATAGAATGAGTAGCTGTAACAGTAATTGTGAAAGCTGTGCATCAAAATGCGCTGACGGAAAACCAAAGAATGAATTTGCTGTGGATGCACATGAGCTTAGCAGTGTCAAAAAGGTGATTGGTGTGGTGAGCGGTAAAGGCGGAGTCGGAAAATCCCTGGTTACCTCTCTGATGTCGGTAAATATGAATCGAAAGGGTTACCGGACCGCAATATTGGATGCGGATATTACCGGACCCTCTATTCCGAAGGCTTTTGGCTTGAAGGAGAAGGTCATGAGTAATGAGATGGGAATCTTTCCGGCAAAGACGAATACCGGTATTGAGGTTATGTCTATTAATTTACTGCTTGCCAATGAGACAGATCCGGTAGTATGGCGGGGACCGGTAATCGCCGGAACAGTAAAGCAATTCTGGTCGGATGTAATCTGGCATGACGTTGATTTTATGTTTGTGGATATGCCTCCGGGAACAGGAGATGTACCGCTGACGGTATTCCAATCCCTGCCGATTGATGGTATTATCATCGTTACCTCACCTCAGGAGCTGGTATCCATGATTGTTGAGAAAGCAGTGAAAATGGCAAAAATGATGAATGTGCCGATTTTGGGGCTGGTGGAGAATATGTCCTATTTCGTATGTCCGGATTGTGATAAGCAATATCCGATATTCGGAGAGAGCCATATCGAAGAAATTGCAGTGGAGCATGGAATTTCGACCTATGCCAAGCTGCCGGTCAATCCCAAATTATCCGCAGCCTGTGACCGGGGAATGATAGAGCTTTATGAAGGCGATTGGCTGGATTCGCTAGCGGATAGCCTGGAGAGTAGATGGAACCACGAATAGAATGAATTCAGAATACGTTCTGCAGATTGATACCTGCAGAATGAACAGTGACATCGGCGGAATTTCATAACTTTATGAGAAGTATATAGAACCGAAGCATAACAAAGAAGTACGACAAATAGCCATAGAGGCTTATCG
>JAEZFH010000326.1 GCA_023437885.1 Bacillota bacterium
GGTTACAATACGTCCCTTCAATAGATGCTCGGATACGATTTCCGGAATATCCTCTTCTTTCACCATGGCATAGAAGGTTGCTTCCGGATATATAATAATGATGGGGCCCAAGGCGCAAAGTCCGTGACAGCCAGTCTGTACTACGGCAACCTCTTCCTTCAGGCCATTGTTTTGAATTTCAGTCTGCAGTGACTCGATAATCTTGAGACTTCCCGAGGAAGTACACCCGGTACCACCGCAAACCAATACGTGTGAACGATACATAATGTGTCCTCCTTCGGATTAGCCGAGTACCTCGGCAATCGTATATTTTTTAATTACCTCACCGTGGATCAGGTGGTGGTCTACTACTTCAAGTGCCTTTTCGGGAGTCATTTTTACATAAGTAACTTTATCTTTACCGGGCTCCAATATTTCTACGATGGGCTCATATTGGCATAATCCGATGCATCCGGTCTGTGTAACGGCAACATTGGTAAGACCCTTTGATTGAACTGCATCAGAGAGTGCGGTAAGAACCGGTCTTGCACCGCTTGCAATACCACAGGTAGCCATACCTACAATAACGCGGGTCTGTTCGCTGGATTCGTTGCGGATTCCAATCTGACCCTGCATCTTTTCCCTGATTGCTTTCAGCTCTTCTAGAGATTTCATGCTTTATCCTCCTTAGATAATTTCAATCCGCACTTCCGCAGGGGAAGCGACTGATCGATGCCATTAATTGAAATTATTAACTTTATACGGTTTTGGCAGGAGGGAACTCCTCCTGAATTAGAGTTAATTGTATACGGCAAAACGTTTTGCCGCGAGGTCCTATACGAGATGACCGCCATCCGTCTCATATTGATTCTCAGCTAGGTATTCCTTGATATAGGCAGAAACCTCAGGGGTACTTAGCGGTACGCCGCCGAGAATTTGACGGAATTCTCTCGTGTCCAGGGTAAATTCCCTGTCATCATACTGATACCGGTAGAGGAAATCAATCTGCGTATTCAAAGTGATTAAGGTATGCATTGTACTGTTCATATCGCCGAGCGGCATTCGGTCAATGTGGGATAATCCAAAGTTCGCGACAACCCTGGTCCCCGCTCCGGGAGCTGATTCGATACGGAAGCTGCCTCCGCTGCTCTCGGCGGCCATCTTGAAAAACGGCACCCCGAGCCCGACCTTTCTTGTAGTGCGGGGCGTAAAGAAGGGATCCTCCACCTGCCGGATCTGCTCTTTAGTCATTCCGCAGCCGTTATCGGCTATTGTGATTGTAAGTATATCCAAGTCTCTTTGTATTTGTATTATTATTTCAATCAGGCTTGCCTCTGCCCGAATTGAATTATTGGCGATATCCAATACATTCAGAGAGATTTCTGTCATCATATTATTCGTATTTTGCTAAAATGCCTTCCAGGTCATCAACGGTTAATTTGCCGTATACATCCTCGTTGATCGTTAATACAGGTGCAAGTCCGCAGGCGCCGATGCAGCGGCAGGATTCCAGGGAAAACTTACCGTCCTTTGTGCAGCCCCCGTCTTCCACGCCAAGCATTTCCTGAAGCCTGTTAAAAAGATCTCCGGAGCCCTTAACGTAGCAAGCGGTTCCCAAGCATACGGAGACATTGAATTTGCCCTTCGGATTCAGTGAAAATTGAGAATAGAATGTTACGATACCATAGACTTTCTCTAACGGAACGTTCATCTCATTGGAAATGATAGTCTGAACTTCGATCGGAAGATAACCGTAGATATCCTGTGCCTTTTGCAGAATGGGCATCAAAGCGCCTTTTTCCTCTTTATGATCAGCAATGACCTTTAAGAGTGCCGCTTCCTGCTCTGCAGTTCCTGCAAATGGTACTGTGTTAATTTGCGATCCCATTTTTTAACCTCCTTAAAATAAATTGTGTCGCCACAAGCATTGACATTATAACATAAGTATGTTAAAAAATCTACAAAAATTATTAACAACTATAAGCATTATTATTGAATGCAGAGTGTACATTGTACCTAAGGTTTTGTATGCCTAAAAATACTTGGAGAATCGGCCCGGAGCAAGTGTATTCATGGATTGTAAACAGCCGCGAGTTGTATTATAATTATAGGTACTCCGAACTACGGCAGTAGGGGTATTTCGACAAAGTAAGAAAGGCGAAGCAATGGATGAATTGGATAAATTACAAATGGATGATTTGTTAAGGTCAGCACCGGGCGGAGTCGTAAAAATAGCAATGGATGACATGCTGACCATTCTATTTGCATCCGACACCTTCTATTTCCTGGTGAAAAACGTAACGGAAAAGGAGATGAATGGACCACAGCTGCT
The DNA here is from genome assembly GCA_023437885.1 of Bacillota bacterium. Lineage (GTDB taxonomy): Bacteria > Bacillota > Clostridia > Lachnospirales > Lachnospiraceae > Mobilitalea. The sequence continues at coordinate 2,312 of JAEZFH010000326.1, forward strand.
CCTTCGCATGGTATATTCTGCTGATGTGATCTCTGTGACCCAGCAGATAGCTTCGCAGAAGCATAGAAAAGATAATATGATAGGTTTTCATTTCCGCAGCCTTCAGCAGGACGGCAGCTTTAAATGGATCATGGTTACAGGTAACCGGATGCAGGAAATCCATTCGGCGGGAACGAAGTCCGTACCTGTCTATGCCTGTACGGCCATGGATGTTACAAGCATCATGCTGCCATATAAGATCATGGAGCAGACGGTGGAATATAACAGGGCAATCACTGAATTGTCCAGGGAACTGTACTTTGAATATGAGATAGCTACAGATACCTTAAGCTTCTCGGAGATCTTCCGGGAGGTGTTCGGAAAGGATTCCGTGATCACAGGCTTTCGCAAGCGGCTGGAGAAGACAAAGATTATCCATTCGGAAGAATTGCCTGCGGTGGTCGGGATTTTTAACAGCATGATGAGCGGAAGGAAGCAGGTGAGGTTTGAGCTCCGCATGCTCCCTAAGGGAGGTACGCCCTGCTGGTATATCTGCTATGCCTCCATCATATTCGGGGAAAACCGCAATCCCTATAAGGTGGTAGGCAAGCTGGCCCTGATTAATACAGTGGAGAATGCGCCGGAGGAGGCACCGTATCAGCCCTCTCTGGATTCCCTGACCGGTGTCTGTACCAAGGAATCCACTGAAATTATGGTCCGGGAAGCACTTCACAAGCAGGGGCCTGAAGCCCTGTCCGCAATGATGCTGGTGGATATTCGAAATTATAAGAACATCAATGAAATCAGACGGGCTGTTCACGGTGAAAATATTCTTTCAACGGTCGGTACCCTTTTAAAGAAACATTTTCGTACCACGGATATTATCGGCAGGGTCGGTTTGGGTGAGTTTGCTATATTTATCAGGAATATTCCGGCGGATTCTCTGGCTTATGATAAAGCAGAACAGCTGTGCCGGGCCTTGGAGTCCCTGCATGCCTATGAGCATACAAAAAGCAGCCTCGTTGTCAGCATAGGAATTACGCTTCAGAGAGGTGAACAGGAGTTTCAGACCGTGTTTGCCAATGCTAATACGGCACTTGTTATGGCCAAGAAGCTCCCTTCCAGCTCCTTTGAGGTATTTTGCGGAGCAGTTACAGGTCAGTAATTAGTTGTATCACCCGATGACAGGAACCGAAGGAAGCAAAAATTCTTAAGAATAAACGGAGGACTATATGAATATTGAGGATATTAAATCTATACTGGGAGCGAAATACATCGTCGGTGAAGAGTGGAAGAACCGTGAGGTCCATACTGCCTGCGGCTCCGATATGATGAGTGATGTTCTGGCATTTATGAAGGACCAGTCGGTATTGCTGACCGGACTTTGTAACCTTCAGGTGATCCGTACCTGCGAGATGATGGACATTATCTGCATCGTATTTGTCAGAGGTAAAATACCGGATGAGGCAATGATTGAAATGGCGAAGGAAAAGGAGATTGCCATTCTGTCCACAGGACACCGAATGTTCGCAGCCTGCGGTCTGCTTTATGAAAATGGTTTGCGGGGAGGTCCGGATTATAAATGAGTGATACAATACACATGTCCTATGTGGTTCCGGCAGGCGACTTCACCCGTGCAGGAGAAGCCTCCAGCAATCTGAAGAGCAGTCTCAAGAAGATGGGGGTGGCTCCGGAAATCATACGCAAGGTGGCAATCGCTATGTATGAAGGAGAAATCAATATGGTAATCCATGCCACCGGAGGCACCATCGATGTGGTGGTATCTCCGGAAGAGATTGAGATGATTCTTAAGGATCAGGGACCGGGGATCACAGATATTGAGCTTGCGATGCAGGCGGGTTATTCTACGGCACCGGATAATATCCGTTCCCTCGGCTTCGGAGCCGGTATGGGATTGCCGAATATGAAAAAGTACAGTGACGAGTTCGATATTCAAAGCACGGTTGGGCTTGGAACTACGGTCACCATGAAAGTAAAAATGTAATACATATGTTCCATTACTGCCGGCTGACAGCTTAGCGGCATTTCAAGGGGGAAAGACAATGGGCAAATTTTTTACTTCGGTTCGTTTGAAGGAAGACTTATGTAAGGGATGCATAAATTGTATAAAGCGCTGTCCTACACAGGCCATCCGGGTAAGAAACGGAAAAGCCGTAATAACCAAGGAATTTTGTATTGATTGCGGGGAATGTATCCGTATTTGTCCCCACCACGCCAAGGAAGCCACTTATGACTCCCCTGAGATTATGAAGAAATTTGAATATACCGTGGCTCTGCCCGCACCGTCTCTTTACGGACAGTTCAATCATCTGGAGGATATCAATATCGTTCTTACCGCCTTAAAAAAGATGGGCTTTGATGATGTGCATGAAGTGAGCGGAGCTGCGGAGCTTGTCTCCGAGATGTCCAGAAAATATGTAGCCGAGCATAAGGAGAAGTGGCCGGTAATCAGCACGGCCTGCCCTTCTGTGATACGCCTGATACAGGTACGTTTTCCGAATTTGATAGAACATCTGTTACCGATCAATGCACCGGTTGATTTGGCTGCTTCCATGGCAAAGGATAGGGCCATGGAAAGAACCGGTCTTCCCAGGGAAAAGATCGGAATTATTTTTATCTCCCCCTGTCCGGCGAAGATGACTGCCGTAAAATCGCCCATCGGTATTGACCACAGCGAAATCGACGGCGTTCTTGCAATCAAGGAGGTATATCCGATTCTGCTCCCCCTAATGAAGCAGAGCATCGATGATGTGGAAGAACTCAGTATTTCGGGAAGGATTGGAATCGGTTGGGGCAGCACCGGCGGAGAAGCCGCGAGCCTGCTTACGGATAACTATCTGGCGGCAGATGGGATTGAGAATGTTATTAAGATTTTGGAGGACCTGGAGGACCAGAAGTTTGACCAGCTGGAATTCATTGAGCTGAACGCCTGCGCCGGGGGCTGCGTCGGAGGAGTATTGACCGTGGAGAATCCCTATTTGGCGAAGGTAAAGCTGAAACGGCTGAGAAAGTACCTTCCGGTGGCTTGTTCCCATCTGGTGAGCGGCATCAATGATGATAATTTCTGGACAGGAGAAGTAAAGTATGAGCCGGTATTTAAGCTGGGGAAGGATATGAAGGAAAGCATTGCCAACATGGCTCGGGTGGAGGAGCTGTGTGAGAGATTCCCGGGACTGGACTGCGGCTCCTGCGGAGCGCCGACCTGTAAGGCGCTGGCAGAGGACATTGTCAGGGGAGTGGCGAAGGAACAGGATTGCATCCATATCCTCAGGGACTATATCCATAAGCTTTCAGAGGAGATGCTCAAGCTGGACAGAATGAAATAAATGCCCTGTTCCGGTGAATGGATGAGATAAGAGGATGAGATAATTCGAGCGTCAATAGCCCAATTTAGGCCATGAAGATGAATGTGAGTGCATATATATTCATTTGGCTTGCCTTTAACCTCTCGTGATTACCAAGTGCAGGCAATCACAAGAGGCCCGGTCCGTGCCAAATGAATATATTGCACTCACATTCACCGATGCAGTGCGAGGCTTTTGACACTCGAATCATGAGATGCTGCAGGAATATAAGGAAATGGAAGGTAGAGCGGATGAAGGTATGTGATTTAATTCAGGAGGAAGGCTTAAAGCTGTTGAATGAAGGAAACAATACAGAACGGGAGATTTCTGTACCCTATTGCTGTGATCTGCTGAGTGTTGCCATGGGCAGAATGCCTGCGGACGCAGCCTGGGTCACAGTTATGGGAAATGTAAATACACTGGCTGTCGCTACACTGGCGGATGCGGCCTGCATTATTCTGGCTGAAGGAAGTCATCTGGACGAGATGGCGCTCGGTAAGGCGAAGCAGCAGGAGATTACAATCTTTGAGACAGAGCTGCCCATCTTCGAGGCTGCCATGCTGGTCTATCAAAGGCTGCATGTATAAGCTGTCCTATGACCTTCATATCCATTCCTGCCTGTCTCCCTGCGGGGATGAGGATATGACACCGGGTAATATTGTAGGTATGTCTGCGTTAAAGGGCCTGGATGTTATTGCAGTTACCGACCATAATTCCTGCAGGAATTGTCCCGCCGTATTAAAGCTTGCCCAGGAGTATAATATCGTTGCCATCCCCGGAATGGAGCTGACAACGCTGGAGGAAGTTCATGTGCTGTGCCTGTTTGCTGAGCTTGCGGATGCCCTACGCTTTGATCAATATGTTTATTCAAAGCTGATGAAAATACCGAATGACGAGAGAGCCTTTGGCAAGCAGGAGATCTGTGATGAAGAAGACCGGGTGATTGGGAAGGAGCCCTATCTTCTCATTAATGCAACGGATATTTCCTTTGATGATATGGGCAGCTTGATGAAGGAATACCGCGGTGTATATCTTCCGGCCCATATTGATAAGAACTCCAACAGCTTATTATCCAATCTGGGTTTCATTGCGCCGGAAGCGGATTTTACGGCAGCAGAGCTTGCGGATCTGGCCAGGTACGAAGAAATCAGCAATAGGAATCCTTATCTGAAGCAATGCAGCATAATAACGGATTCGGACGCACATGAGCTGGGAAGGATTCAGGAGGCGGTTAATTTCTTAACCTGTGAAAGCCGGTCCAGAGAGGATATAATAAAAGCAATTATCACCGGACGTACTGCATGACGGTTATTTCCCGGGATGCGGTACGTCCTTTTATTGTTCCTAACCTCAGAGCGAGCATCCCGGAAGCAGACATCCCATAAAATATGTAAACATTCAGAAACTATTGAAATCTCTCAATCTTATGCTATAATATTCAAGATAAGCAGATACATTGAAGTGCACGGACGGGAAGCGAATTCTGTCTTGAAATGTGACAGCAATTGTTTCCTGCGGATAGTTTTTACAGGTTCCAATCAAGATCGGGTAATAAAAGCGGATTATATAAAACGAGTATGAATAAAGGAGTTTATGAGTATGGATTTAATTGATGTAAGAGAATTATACCGTAACAAGGAGCAATATATCGGGAAGCAGGTATCGATAGGCGGCTGGATTCGAAGTGTCAGGGATTCCAAGACCTTCGGCTTTATTGTATTGAACGACGGCACCTATTTTGAACCCTTACAGGTGGTATATCATGATAAGATGGAAAACTTCGCAGAAGTATCCAAGCTGAATGTAGGGTCTGCCGTTATAGTGAAAGGTGAGCTGGTTGCAACTCCCCAGGCAAAGCAGCCCTTCGAGATCCAGGCAGAGGAGATTCTTGTGGAAGGGACGTCTACTGCAGATTACCCTCTTCAGAAGAAGAGGCATACGCTGGAATATTTAAGAACCCAGACACATCTGAGAGCAAGAACAAATACATTCCAAGCGGTATTTCGCGTACGCTCTTTAATCGCTTATGCGATTCATCAGTATTTCCAGGACAGAGACTTTGTCTATGTTCATACTCCCATTATCACCGGCAGTGACTGTGAGGGTGCCGGCGAGATGTTCCGGGTAACTACCCTTGATCTGGACAATCTGCCGAGAACAGCAGACGGGGCTATTGACACTACTCAGGATTTCTTTGGAAAGGAAACCAACCTTACGGTGAGCGGTCAATTAAACGGTGAGACCTATGCGATGGCCTTTAAGAATATTTACACCTTTGGGCCGACCTTCCGTGCAGAGAATTCCAATACAACCCGCCATGCAGCCGAATTCTGGATGATTGAGCCGGAGATCGCCTTCGCAGATTTGAAGGATGATATGGCAATGGCAGAGAGCATGCTTAAATATGTGATAAACTATGTACTGGAACACGCTCCCCAGGAGATGCAGTTCTTTAATCAGTTCGTGGATCAGGGGCTGCTGGAGCGGCTGAACCATGTGGTGAATTCCGATTTCGGACATGTTACTTATACCGAGGCCATCTCCATTCTGGAGAAAAACAATGATAACTTTGACTATAAGGTATACTGGGGCTGTGACCTTCAGACAGAGCTTGAGCGTTATCTGACGGAGCAGGTGTTTATGAAGCCGGTATTCGTTACCGATTATCCGAAAGATATCAAGGCTTTCTATATGAAGCTCAACGAGGATAATAAGACGGT
>JAEZFH010000029.1 GCA_023437885.1 Bacillota bacterium
CGTCGGCAGCGTCAGATGTGTATAAAGAGACAGACACTACCGAGCTTACCTTTAACCGGGTTACGGATCAATCCTATCTGGTTACCGGTCATTATGTAGATAAGGGAGAGCTTTATCTGGCAATTACCACAGGCTCCGGGGCGAGTTTTAAAAACTCCTTATATTTGCTGGAGACCGATGAATTCGGTAAATTTAAATATAAGCTGGAAGAGAAGCTGGAAGCAGGAAGTATCATTTATGCCATGGTACGTTTTACTGACGGCAGAATACTTTTGGCGAATAAGGCGGAGGTTCTTGCAAGTACGCCGGATGCACCCAGCCTGATAAAGAAAATCACCAATACGGACATGAAGGTACAGATCGCTGCCAAGAAGGGCTCCGAGGTCAGCTTGAGCATTGGAAATGCGGTGTATAAGACAACAGCCTATGAATATGATGCGGTCAATAACCGGTATGTTTATCATTTTGAGATTGAACGGGCAGCATCGGGTACTGCAGTGAAGGCGACTGCCGCCAACTCCGTGGGAACCAGCAGCGTAATGACCTCTACGGTCGGAAAGGCAGCTCCTGACCAGCCTAAAGTGAATGAAATTAAGGCAGGAGATACAAAAATCACCGGCAAGGTAGAGCTGCTGGATTATACGGTACCGGCAAGTGAAGCAGAAGCAAAGGATGCCGCCGATGCCACAGCCGGAAAGGATGCAAAACCGGCAGCAGAGGATCCCTTCAAGGATGCACCTGAGAAGGTTGCGAGGACGCAGACCCGCATCTTTGCCCAGATCGGAAATAAATTCTATGAGGGCAAAATCACCGATAAAGGAAATTATTCCATTGAAATCCCTGCCCAGAAGGCAAAAGCTGAAATTCGGGTATGGGCATTGAATAAGGCCGGAAGAGGACCTTTGACCAGCGTGACTGTTAAATAAGTATTTATGGTAATAACAGGAAGATTATGATAAAATCAGACTGTACCCACTTATGAGAATAAGCAGGTGCAGTCTCATTTTTATCCGGAAGCTTTTAACAATATTTATTAAAATATTGGAACAATATGATTGCAGCAGGCGTCTAATGATCAGAAGGGTGAATTTACAGTAAATCAGTAATAGGAGGAGAGGGAATATGAAAAAAAGAATAGTCATTGCAATCAGTATTATCATGGTTCTTACTATGACCATTACCGCCTGCAGTAAGAAGAATACAGCAACTTCAACTGCATATGAGGCGGAAAACAAAGCAAGCTATGGAGGGGAAGCTTCGATGAGCCAGGAGGCTCCGGAGGAGGCCCCGATGGCAGAGAGTATGGATAATGAATTTACCTCGCTTGAAACAAATGGAACCATTAATAATTCATCCTCCATCAATATTGAGGATTCGAAGGCCCTGCAATCCCAGGATAAAATAATCCGAACCTTTTATATGGATGTGGAGACTCAGGAATTTGACAGTTTGATCACCAAGCTGGATTCTGAAATCAGTCGTTTGAGCGGATATGTAGAGGATTCCAAGATCGGCGGAAGAAGCATCTATAACAGGGAAGGTGCCCGCAACGCCAGTATTACGGCAAGAATTCCGAGAGATAAGGTGGATGAATTCGTCAATACGGTGGGAGAGAGTGCCAATGTGGTGAATCGGCAGGAGTCAACGGAGAATGTAACGCTCCAGTATGCAGATATTGAAAGCCGTAAGAAAGCCCTGGGGATTGAGCAGGAGAGGCTGTTCGCGCTGCTGGAGAAGGCAGATACGATGGAGAATATCGTTACGCTGGAAAGCCGCCTCAGTGACATCCGCTATGAGCTTCAGAATTACGAGACTACGCTGAGAACCTATGACAATAAAGTAGAATACAGCACAGTGACCTTAAGCATCCAGGAGGTTGAGAAGCTGACACCCAGCGTAGAGATCAAGCAGACCGTAGGTACCAGGATTCAGAATGGCTTCAGCAATACGATGTACCGCCTGAGCGAGGGCTCAAAGAATTTCGTGGTATGGTTCGTTGTCAACCTTCCCTACTTATTGATCTGGGCCGTGATAATCATAGCAGCTGTGCTGGTCGGAAAACGTATTTATAAAAGATGGGAAAAGAACAATAACCCGGCAGAACCTCCGGCACCTCCGGCACCGCCTGCACAGGAATAAGGGGTATTCCCAGACAGATTGTCATAAATCAATTTTGTTAATAGGACAGAAATAATATAAAGCTCCGGCATGAGGCAAACATAGAACCGCATGCTGGAGCTTCTTTGTTTATGACATATGATAGAAGGGTTTGAGTTACAGCTCAGACTGTGGCAGGGTGGAGAGCATGGTGCTCCCTCACACACAGGACGGAAGGTACATGATTGGATTTGACCAGTCCGTGGCAAGGCGTTTCTGCTTTACTTTACCTGCAGGCTTTGATAATATTAAGATCAGAGTTACAGAATGCCTGTACAGGAATGGAGAAAATTATGGAAAAGGTGATATTTCATATTGATGTAAACTCGGCATTTTTAAGCTGGGAGGCGGTTCATCGTCTTCAAATGGGAGAAACTCCGGATCTGCGGGAAATACCTTCGGCAGTTGCAGGAGATAGGAATAAGCGCCATGGTATTATATTGGCAAAATCAATCTCAGCCAAGCAATACGGTGTTCAGACCGGAGAACCGCTTGTCGACGCATTGAAGAAATGTCCGAATCTGACGCTGGTACCACCCAGTCACCATCTGTATTCCAAATTTTCAAAGGCTTTCACCGATATCCTGAACGATTTTACACCCAGTGTTGAAAAATGCTCCATTGATGAGGCCTATTGTGACATGACCGGAATGACTGCGCTTTTCGGACCTCCGCTGGAAGCAGCACACAGGATTAAGGACCGCATCCGTAACGAGCTTGGCTTTACGGTGAATGTCGGGATATCCAGCAATAAACTGTTAGCCAAGATGGCATCGGATTTTCGCAAGCCGGATATGGTCCATACACTTTATCCGGAGGAAATACAGGAGAAGATGTGGGGGCTTCCGGTGGGAGAGCTCTTCTTCGTAGGCAAATCCACAGTTAAGAAGCTCAATACACTGGGAATCTACACCATCGGCGAACTGGCCAGGACGGATGCAGAGGTCCTGAAAGCACATCTGAAGAAGCATGGAGAGGTAATTCATTGCTTTGCCAATGGAATCGATGCTTCCATTATATCTCATGAGGAGGTTAAGAACAAAGGTTACTCAAATTCAACCACGATATCCTTCGATGTAGAGGAGGAATCGGCGGCGAAGATCATTCTCCTGTCCCTTGCCGAGACAGTTGCAGCAAGGCTCCGCCGTGATGATATGATGGCGAATGTGGTGTCTGTCAGTATTGTTGACTCAGAGTTTCGGGGCAGCTCCCATCAGACAACCCTCCTTAGCCCGACCCACCAAACAGATGAGATTCACCGGACAGCCTGCCTGCTGTTTGATGAGCTATGGGACGGTTCTCCCATCCGTAATCTTGGGATACAGACAAGCAAGGTGGTATCTGATGCGTCCGCCAGGCAGATGAACCTATTCAGTTATGAGACAGATGAGAAACGGGAGAAGCTGGACCAGGCGATTGACCGGATTCGTGACAGATATGGAACAACAGCGATTCAGAGAGCCAGTTTATATAAAAAATCGGAAAGAGATAAGAAATAGGCACCGGGATGCAGGCCTAGCCAACCTAAGGCAAGCGTCGTGCCGCTTTTCTTTGTTTGATGCTGTCGATTATTTGTGATTGCTTAATGTGGAAATATATGTAATGTAATGATACAATTATTCTAAATGATCGAAGCCTAAATTATGTTCCGGTCATTGGAATGGACAGCGCAAAACAGCGCTTATATCGATTGTTACCGTGTGACTTCCGATAGGCTGTATTAGCGCATACAGATATGTTCCATAGTAAAAGGAGAGCACAAATATGAGGGCAGCAATGTGTTGCATCTGCTTTTTACTATGTATCTACCCCCTTGGTAGCTACGGGATGAATGAGAAACAGATTAAGTACCTGATGGATATCTGTCCGGCTGATTCCGCCAAAACGGAGGACAAGCCGGTGCTTACCGCAATGGAAGCCCTTGACCTGGTAAAGGAACGCTATGGCGCGAACTTTGACAAGGTTCTGCTTCCGGGCGAGGAAAACTATTGTTACAAATTATCCTCCGCCGAATACTATCTGGTATACGAGGGACCGGGAGAGACAGAGGAGGAAGCTCTCTATCACCTGTATGAATTTGTTCTGGATGAACCGGCGGAAGGGATCGGACATACCGTGACCTATGGCTGGTATTCGGTAAACAGATACACCAGAGAGGTGAAGGAGCTTCAGCAATAGGGGTGTTAAGACCCGATTTATAATACGATTTTGGTCCATTTACCGCTGGAAAAACGGTGGTAGCTGGAGACAAAGCGAAAGGCCTGATCGATTAAAAGCGCCACCCAGGCTCCGTATACTCCGAGTCCGGCGGGAAAACACAGGAGATAGGTCAGCAAAGGACGGACCAATGCAACACTGAGGAAGGAAGTTACTGCTACATATGCCGTATCTCCGGCACCGCGCAGACAGCCGGAGAGCACTACCTGTGAAGTCTGGAAATGGGTTCCCAGAGCGGCGAGAATCATGATATTGGCACCCAGGGCAATGATGGTTGCTTCATCACTGAATAAGGATACCAGAAAGGTTCTCCCGAATAGGAAGAGAAGGAATATCACGCAGGAAATCATAAAGGCAAGACGCTGACCGGTTTTTCCATAGACAATGGATAAATCCGGTCTTTTTGCGCCCAGATTCTGACCGACCAGAGCGGAGGCTGCAATGGATAAGCCATCACCAAAGCAAAAGGAAAGGGTCAATATATTCATGCAGATCAAATGGGTAGCATATTGTGTGGTTCCAAGTCTTGCGACAATGGCCGCATAGGCGAGAAAGCCGATTCTCATAAATACCTGTTCTACAAAAGCACTGCTGCTTACCTTGACTATAGCGTCCATAACATCTTTGCGAATGGCCCAGCCGACCTTTATATGAAAGGATAGATAGCCGTTTTCCCGAAGTAATGTGGAGAGGGAGATCAAAAATGCAACAACAGTACCTAGTAAAGTAGCAATCGCAGCACCCCGGACCTCCAATCGGGGAAAGATACCGATTCCATTGATTAATAGATAGTTAAAGGGGATATTAATCAGATTGCTGACAATATTACTATACATGGAGATCTTCGTTTTTCCGCAGCCTCTCTGGGCAGCATTGATCGTAAGATTAAGTGCTTGAAAGGGAAGACTGTACAGAATAATTTTAAAGTAGTCAACGGCATCACCCAAATAGGAAGTGTCAGCACCTGCAAATAATAGGATGGGATTAGCAAATATGTAACCGAGAAAGGCCATGAATAAAGCGCATATCGCACTGAAGATGATTCCCGCCCGAACCGTTCTGTTTGCATCAATCCGGTTATCCTGTCCCTTTCGGCGGGCGGCTACGGCAGTGATGCCGGTATTTAAGGAGAAGATTAATGCAAGTAATATGAATTTGGGCTGAGTGGTTATTCCTACAGCAGCGATTGCACCTTCTCCAAGTGTTCCGACCATGATCGTATCGATGGCTCCAATTAAAGCAACAAGAAGGGCTTCAAGAGCAGAAGGCCAGGCAATGTTAAAAAAATTAGAGTAGGCAGAGCGGGAAGACGGCAGGTCACCGATCATCTGGTTGCTTTTCAGCATCCCCTTTACTGAGAGAAATCTTGTTAATAGCATTATGTCAACACCTTTCTTTGATCAAAAGAGAGGTTCGCAAAGAGTGCCTCTCGTTGCTTAACATAAGACGAGTAGTTTTATACTCGTCGTTGTTTAAGACCATTATTGTGATTATAACATGTTTTCCTGTGAAATCAATGTATTATGATATAATAACAGAGATCGGGCAAGGCACAGGTCATCCAATTCCCTAAAACCATACTGAGACGGGAGGGATTGTTTTTTTGTTTGATCTGTTTTTGGGATAATTGCGTTGAAAAAGGAAAATAATACATGATATTGATATACCGCGAATAGGTTTTGTTCAGGGCATTTATGTATCGCTGATTGCCATTATTCGAAAAACATGGTAATATATAATTTACCGAATAAGTTAAATTAATCTATTGACATCATAAAGGAGGAAATAAAACTATGAACATTCCAACTCCCCACAACGAGGCAAAAGAGGGAGAAATAGCAAAAACGGTCCTGATGCCGGGGGATCCCTTAAGAGCGAAATTCATTGCGGACACCTATCTTGAGGATGTGGTTTGCTTTAATAAAGTCAGAAATATGCTGGGATATACAGGTACCTATCATGGTAAGAGGGTTTCCGTAATGGGCGGAGGCATGGGTATGCCTTCCATCGGAATATATTCTTATGAGCTGTTCCATTTTTACGGAGTAGATCAAATTATCCGCATCGGGTCTGCAGGAGGAATAGCGGAGAATATTAAGCTCAGGGATGTTGTAATCGGTATGGGGGCATCCACGAATTCCAATTTCGCTTTGCAGTACCAGCTGCCCGGAACGTATGCTCCGATTGCGGATTTCGGTCTTCTGCGCCAGGCGGTGGAAGCAGCGGAGAAGCTGAATATTAAACCGGTAGTGGGCAATGTTCTTTCTTCAGACACCTTCTATGATGATAACAAGGATGCAAGCAACTCATGGCGCAAGATGAATATCCTCTGCGTGGAGATGGAAGCAGCCGCTCTGTATATGAATGCTGCCAGAGCCGGAAAGAAGGCGCTTTGTCTTCTTACAATCTCTGATCATATATTTACCGGTGAATCCTTATCCGCGGAGGACAGACAATCGACCTTCCGTGATATGATGGAGATTGCTCTGGAAATCGCATAAATAATAACATGCAACGGAAACAAGAGGAGGTAAAAATGGATAAAAAATTGATTTTTGAAAAAGTGGATCATACGCTCCTGACCCAGACAGCGACCTGGAAGGAGATACGGGAGATTTGCGACGATGCAATTACCTATGGGGTGGCCTCGGTATGCATTCCCCCTGCTTACGTAAAGCAGGCAAAAGAGTATGTTGGGGATAGGATGGCAGTTTGCACGGTAATCGGCTTCCCGAACGGATATAATACAACGGCAGCGAAAGTATTTGAGACCAAAGATGCCATAGCAAATGGTGCCGATGAGATCGATATGGTTATTAATCTTGGAGCACTCAAGGATCAAAAGTATGAGGAATTGCTGGAAGAGATCAGGCAGATCAAGGAAGCTTGTCAAAATCATATTCTCAAGGTTATCATCGAAACCTGTCTGCTGACAGAGGAAGAGAAAATTAAGATGTGCGAGATCGTAACCCAGGCAGGAGCAGATTTTATTAAGACTTCTACCGGCTTCTCCAAAGCCGGAGCAACCTTTGAGGATGTAGCTCTATTTGCTCAGCATGTGGGTAAGGGGATTCAAATCAAGGCGGCTGGCGGTATCTCCTCCTTCGATGATGCGGAGAAATTCATCGGGCTGGGAGCAACCAGATTGGGCACCAGCAGAATTGTTAAGCTGGCAAAGAATGAGACAGGTACGGGTTATTAATCCCATATAAGGGTTGATGCGTAAGTGTTTTCAGAGTTTCAGAGGATAGATAAGAGATAGATGAAACAGGGAGGTTTTCGTATGCAGGAACAGGAAAGACAAGAGAACGAAGCAAAGAACAGCCTTGTACCCCGTGATAAGGGTGAATTGTTGGCAAAACAGGAAATTGTAAGCAGGTCCGTGGCTAAAAATCTGGTTCGCGATGCGATCGAAGCAATGAAGCAGTCTTATTCCCCTTATTCACATCACCATGTGGGAGCCGCGCTTCTGACAAAGAGCCAGAAAATATACCAGGGATGCAATATAGAAAGCGCATCCTATACGCCTACCAACTGTGCGGAACGTACTGCCTTCTTTAAAGCGGTCAGTGAGGGGGAGAGAGAATTTTCTGCAATTGCCGTTGTTGGAGGGAAGGATGGCGTACTTAAGGATTATTGCCCGCCTTGCGGCGTGTGCCGTCAGGTGATGAGAGAATTTGTTGATCCAAAGAGCTTTCTCGTTATTTTGGCAAAATCCGAAGATGATTATCTGGTATTCTTCCTGGAGGAGCTTCTTCCGCTCAGCTTCGGTCCGGAAAATTTATAACAGGGCAAAATAAATAGATGAGGAAAGGGACATAAGTCGAAGAATACATTTTCGCAGTCCCTTTTTTTCAGATATTATTATATAGGAAGGATTGATAGGTCAATATGATAAAATATGATTTTCATTTGGTAAGTTCATTAGAAAAAGTATTTCCTGAATCGGAACCCGCTGCATTAATGGAAGGCTCGGAAATCAGTGGCTTCTCTGGCGAAACCGTCTCATTTCAGCTGGCTTACAGGATCGATTGCGATGAAGATGCAGCTGATCAATTATTCCGCTTTCAGATAGTCTCCGCAATTGAAGATAAAATTAACATCAGGAGTGTGGAGTTGGTGCCTTCCGGGCTGCCGGCCTATGAAAAATATGACAGTAACTACATAACCACCAGACAGGGGCTTTACCCGGATTTATTGCTTCCCAAAAAGGATGAGCAGTTAAAGCCATATCCTTCGGAGTGGAGAGCATTATGGTTTGATCTGGAGCTTACCGAAGCTATGGAGGCGCAGAGATATCCGGTTGTAATCAGAATAGATAAGGGAGAGGAAACAATCTGGGAGGAGACAATCCACATCCGGTCTCTTGGCTTAACCCTTCCCCCGCAGGAATTGATACATACCGAGTGGTTTCATACCGATTGTCTTGCCAATTATTATCAAGTACCGGTATTTTCGGAGAAGCACTGGATTATTATTGAGAATTTTATTGATACGGCAGTAAAGCATGGGATTAATATGATTTTAACTCCTATTTTAACGCCTCCTCTTGATACGAAAGAGGGGGGAGAGAGAACAACGGTACAGCTGCTTGGGATTGATAAAGAGGGCAGGGATTATAGGTTTGATTTTACTCTGTTAAGACGCTGGCTTGGTATCTGCAAGAGGAAAGAAGTGAAATATATTGAAATCAGCCATTTCTTTACCCAATGGGGAGCGAAACATGCACCAAAGGTTATTGCAGAGGAAAACGGAGCGTTAAAGAAGATCTTTGGATGGGAGACAGCAGCGGACAGCGTGGAATATAAGGAATTTCTGGATCAGCTGCTGCCGGAACTCAAAAAAGTATTAGAGGAAGAGGACTACCTTGATCATACATTTTTCCATATTTCGGATGAGCCTCATACAGAGCACAAGGAGTCGTATGCAGCGGCAAAAAGGATTGTATGGGAGCACTTATCAGACTGTAATGTGATTGATGCGTTAAGCAGTTTCAGCATGTATCAGGAGGGGATCGTTGAGAAACCTGTGGTATGCAATGATGATATCCAGGACTTTATTGATGCAAAGGTGCCTGATTTATGGACTTACTACTGCTGCGCACAGAGCCTGGATGTGAGCAATCGCTTCTTTTCCATGCCCTCGGCACGTAACCGTATTCTGGGTCTGCAGCTTTATCTCTATAATATGGAAGGATTTCTGCATTGGGGTTATAATTTTTATAACTCACAATATTCGATTTCACCAATCGATCCATTCCAGGTTACGGATGCAGGCGGTGCATTCCCTTCGGGTGACCCCTTCCTGGTATATCCGGCAGAGGATGGGACTCCCTATGCATCAATCCGGTTAATGGTTCTCTCGGAAGCATTATTTGATCTGCGGGCTCTCAGGCTTTTGGAAAAATTAACAGACAGGTCCTTTGTAGAAACTATGGTTTATCACGATTATGATCGGACAATTACATTTAAAGAGTATCCTCATGATGCTTCTTATTTATTAAACCTAAGAGAGCGTGTAAATAAGGAAATATTGAAAAGATGGAAGAAGTAAAAGACTTAACCTTTTATATTAACTAATAATATTATAATGAAAGATTATAATTAACAGGAATAATTATTATTAGATTTTGTTATAAATGAAACACAACCTGCGGGGGATTTGCGCTTCCATATTCAAATTGAATATGTTATACTTATACGCAGTAAAGGCTTAACGGAGGAAAGTGCAACGTGATGCCGGTGCAGCGGGATACTTCAACTGCATAATTATACCGGAAAGGAAATGAAAAAATGTACTCATTTGAAGACGTAACATCATTTGATCCAGAACTTGCAAAGGCAATGTCGCTGGAAATAGAACGGCAAAACAGTCACATTGAATTAATTGCTTCCGAGAACTTTGTAAGTAAGGCAGTCATGGCTGCCATGGGGAGCCAGCTAACCAATAAGTATGCGGAGGGGTATCCCGGAAAGAGATATTACGGCGGCTGTGAATATGTGGACATGGCAGAAAACCTTGCGATCGAGAGAGCCAAAGAGCTGTTTGGATGCACCTATGCCAATGTTCAACCCCATTCCGGTGCTCAGGCTAATATGGCGGTATTTTTTGCACTGCTTCAGCCCGGCGACACGGTGCTTGGAATGAACCTGGCTCATGGCGGGCATTTAACCCATGGAAGCCCGGTGATCATGAGCGGCGCTTATTATAAGATCGTACCCTACGGAGTAAACGATCAGGGCTTTATTGATTATGACGAGGTAAGAAGAATTGCGAAGGAAAGCAGGCCGAAGCTGATTATCGCAGGTGCCAGTGCTTATGCCAGAAGCATAGATTTTAAAATCTTCCGGGAGATTGCGGATGAGGTGGGTGCATTCCTGATGGTGGACATGGCTCACATAGCAGGTCTGGTGGCAGCAGGCTATCATCAGAGCCCGATCCCGTATGCGCATGTTACTACAACGACTACCCATAAGACCTTAAGAGGACCCAGGGGCGGTATGATATTATCCAGTACCGAGTTTGCCGAGGAGTATAAGCTGAACAAGGCGGTATTCCCTGGAATCCAGGGAGGCCCCTTAATGCATGTGATCGCTGCCAAGGCAGTGTGCTTTAAAGAGGCTCTGGATCCCAGCTTCAAGGCTTATGCAGGAAAAATTGTGGAGAATGCACAGGCTCTTGCGAACGGCTTGATGAAGCGTGGCTTCAACCTGGTATCCGGAGGTACGGATAACCATCTGATGCTGGTAGACCTTCAAAATATGGGTGTAACAGGCAAGGACACGGAGAAGCTTTTGGATGCAGCGAACATCACCTGTAATAAGAACTCAATTCCGAATGACCCTGCCTCACCATTTGTAACCAGCGGTATCCGCCTCGGAACAGCAGCGGTGACCACCAGAGGCATGAATGCAGAGGATATGGATGTGATTGCGGAAGCTATCTATTTATTGGTGAAGGATGTGGAGGCAAATAAAGCAAAAGCAATGGCGATGGTGAAGACCTTAACCGATAAGTATCCCCTATATTAATCGGCCGGACAGATGAGAGGACCATACACCAGATAAATCAGAACGGTAGAACAATCACAAGGTTTAAGTGAATATTTGTTTAATAAAAGACAGGATCAATTCCTCCGGATAAGGAAATGATCCTGTTTTTATAGTGAACTCAACTCACTCCCGCAATTCTGCTAGCGGTTAAAGAAGTTGTGCTGCAGCATTTTTGTAAAGGTTCTGGTACCAAAGATAATCCCTACGATCAGCACAGCAGCGATGCTTAAATATTTTATTATTTTGTTAACCTCCACAACAACAGTTACCTTACAATCTCCTTGTTCCTCAGAGCAGCAATCCTTTGTTGACATAATAATATTCCTCTCTTTCTTTAATTGTTCTTTGACTAAAATCCCAGCACTTCACCCACCAGGATTACTTTAATCCTTCCGGCGATGCCGGAGCGTCTGGTAATTACTATCTGGTTACAGATACAGTCCTCTACAAGACAGTTAGCACATTTACCGGTTTCGGCACAGGGAGTTTTCTTGCCAAGTCTTACCACATTAGGAGGGGTAGCCATATTGCGGATGCGGTCAACCGCTATGTCCACGTCGGTTACGATCTTATTCATTCCGGCTATGATAATCACATTCCTGGGTCCGGTAAGTAAACATGCTACACGGTTACCGGAGCCGTCGATGTTAACCAGCTGTCCGTCCAGGGTGATGGCATTGGAGCTCATGAAATAATAGTCTGCCGTAACGATCTTGCTGTACATTTGATGTTTCTCTTCCGGAGTTTTTGCAGTGCCACGGTCATAGAGTATGTAGTCTGAGGAGGAAAGGTCCTCCAGTAATCCGATTTCCAGCAGGGTCTCAGAGCCGCCCCAGGAGATAGAACAGCCCGGGGTTAAAAAGCGCTTCGCCGTAGCTAAGGCTGCTTCGGAATTCTCACAGTAATAGCCCTCAATTCCCCGCTTGTTAAATTTGTCGATGATGGTATCGGCAAGATTTTCGTAATAGATTTTCTTGGGTGTCATTTTCAACTAAATCCTCCTTCAGAAAATAATAAAAGATCAATGGCTCAATCAGGAGGAATTTCCTCCGCCTGCATTTTTTAATTATCTATATTGTAATCCCTTATATGTTAATATTCAACAAAAAGCAAAAAAAGATTCGTCAGCGCAAAATCCAAGTTTCATTTGTTTAAACAAGCAAAATGAGTTATAATGTACGGGATAAGCGAGGTTTCCCGCCGGTATCCGTCCTGTATTCCAGGTCAGGACACTGCACCGGAACCTTTTCCTTATCTTAACACCCTACATTGAAAGTTGGTACAACATGTCTAAGAGCCTATATATTGCAGAAAAACCAAGTGTGGCAACCGAGTTTGCCAAAGCACTGAAAATCACGGGCAGAAAGCAGGACGGATACATAGAAGCAGAGAACGCCATCGTTACCTGGTGCGTCGGACATCTGGTTACCATGAGCTATCCCGAGGCTTATGATCCTGCCCTGAAAAAATGGAGTATGGAGACTCTGCCGTTCCTTCCCAAGGAATATAAATATGAAATCATCCCAAATGTAAAAAAGCAGTTTCATATAGTAAAAGACCTTCTCAACCGCAAGGATGTGGATACGATCTATGTATGCACCGACTCCGGACGGGAGGGAGAGTACATATACCGCCTGGTGGACCAGGCAGCCAGGGTAGCGGATACGAAGCTAAAGAAGCGTGTCTGGATTGACTCCCAGACCGAAGAAGAGATCCTGCGGGGCATCCGGGAGGCAAAGCCGCTGTCCGCCTATGACCACCTGTCCGATGCGGCCTATCTGCGCGCCCAGGAGGACTATCTGATGGGGATCAATTTCTCCAGAATTCTGACGCTGAAATACGGAAACGAGGTACAAAAATTATTGAATTCCGGAAAATGGAATGCCATCTCCGTAGGGCGTGTTATGACCTGTGTCCTGGGAATGGTAGTCAGAAGGGAACGAGAGGTTCGCAATTTTGTCAAAACCCCGTTTTACCGTGTCTTGAGTAATCTCCAGGTCAAGGATAAGGATTTCACGGCGGAATTTCGCGCTGTGGAAGGTTCCAAATATTATAATTCTCCCTTGTTATATAAGGAAAACGGCTTTTCTGAGAAAACCTCCGCTGTTAAGCTGATATCGGAGCTGGCGGGAGAAATTCCAAGGCTTTTGGAGGATGGAACCTGGGAGGCGGTCCAATACGTGAAGGAAAACCAGCCTGATCCTGCAAAGCAGACACAGGGTATGGGTGCCGGTGATGAACTGATGGCAGAGATCACTCAGTTGGAGAAGAAGAAGGAAACCAAGAATCCTCCCTTATTATATAATCTGGCAGAGCTTCAGAATGACTGCTCCCGTTTCTTTAAAATCAGTCCTGACGAGACGCTGAAAATTGCCCAGGAGCTTTATGAAAAGAAGCTTGTAACCTATCCCAGAACCGATGCCAGAGTATTATCCACTGCCGTGTCCAAGGAAATCTATAAGAATATCAAGGGCTTACAGGGATTGGGACAGTACAGCGAGTATGTATCGGAGGTATTGGAGAAGGGATCCTACAAAAATATTGCTAAAACCCGTTATGTCAATGACAGTCAGATTACCGACCATTATGCAATCATTCCCACCGGACAGGGCTTGAATGCTCTTAACTCCCTGTCCCATACAGCAGCCAAGGTATATGAGACGATTGTAAGACGCTTCCTTAGTATATTTTATCCCCCGGCAGAATATCGTAAATTAGGTATTACTGCAAAAATTAAGGGAGAGAGCTTCTTTGCCACCTTCCGCGCCCTGGAGAAGGAAGGTTATCTTAAAATCCTGGGAAGTTATAATGATAAGCCGGCGGCTGCAAAGGCGAATACGGAGGAAAAAGCCGGGCAGGAGGAGAGTGAGGGTGCAGAGGAGAACAACAACGATCAGGCCTTATTGCAACTGCTCCTGACTCTGAAGAAGGGGGCAATGCTTCCTGTGAATACAATTATTATCAAGGAAGGGGAGACTGCGCCGCCCAAGAGGTATAATTCCGGAGCTTTAATCCTTGCCATGGAGAACGCCGGACAATTGATCGAGGACGAAGAGCTGCGTGCCCAGATCAAGGGAAGCGGGATAGGGACCAGTGCAACAAGGGCGGAGATTCTGAATAAGCTGGTGAACATTACCTATTTGAACCTGAATAAGAAGACGCAGATTATAACCCCCACCCAATTAGGAGAATTAATCTTTGATGTTGTGAATTCCTCCATCAAGTCCCTCTTGAATGCAGAGCTCACAGCCAGCTGGGAAAAAGGGCTCACCTATGTATCCGAGGGCCAGATAACCAGGCAGGAGTATACCGGGAAGCTGGAGGGCTTTGTTGCCCGTATGGTGGACGGGGTGAAAACCCTGAACAACCAGGCGGCACTATCAAAATATTTCAATGACACGGCAGCTTATTATAAGAGCAATAGCAGCAAGTAAAGATATAGTTATATAGCAGCTGTGAAGCAAACAATAAGGCAATAAAAGAAATGAGAAAAGAGAAATGAGATAAGAGGAGGAATCGAAATGTCGGAGCAAATTATGGTTAAGTCACTGCTTGATTTAAGTAAAACCATCGCAGCAGACCTATTCACAGATTGTACTTATCCATGGGAAGTACTTGGAAAGATAAAGCGTGAAATCCTTAGAATCGGAGAAGACCTTTCCGTAGAAGAATATGACAAAATCGGTGAGGATGTGTGGATTGCAAAATCTGCCAAGGTAGCACCTACTGCCTGTATCAACGGTCCTGCAATTATCGGGAAGGACGCCGAGGTCAGGCATTGTGCCTTTATCCGCGGCAGTGCTGTCGTCGGAGAGGGGGCAGTGGTCGGCAATTCCACAGAGCTGAAGAACGTCATTCTGTTTGATAAGGTGCAGGTGCCTCATTATAATTATGTCGGTGATTCTATCCTCGGTTATAAATCCCACATGGGAGCCGGCG
>JAEZFH010000054.1 GCA_023437885.1 Bacillota bacterium
CCGGAATTGTCTGCTCACCCCGGAAGAGGAGGAATACGGCTAACTCTATTCCTTTATGAACGGATTAAAGGCAATCAGCTTCTATATGCTGGTGGAAAGGGACCGCTGGACCGGATGTCCGGTGACGGCTGACGGAAGGGTACGGGAGAATTATTACCGGATGTTTCGGGAAATGCTGCGGATGCTGAAGGAGGAAAAAATCCATCAGTACCGGAGCAGGCCCAAAATCTTAATTCTTAAAAACTATGATATGGGAAGACTCAAAGCGCTGTATTCCATCCTGGATTTAAACACGCTCTCCTCCAACTGCTTTATCACAGGTCCGGATATTCCTGCCGGGCTGTTCACCCCCGATACGGACCTTGGAATTCATATGGACCCGGACGGCAGCCATTATGCAAAGGAAGTTTGGGTGGACCGGGTCGCGGTGGTATTGAACGGACAGCATTACGAATTCAACTATTCCGATCGGTATCTGCAGGAAGAAAAGTACCGGGATTATGATGTAATATTTGCTTCCAGCTACGATTTTATGGACCGGGAAATGCAGGAGAGGCTGGTCCGTTTTTCACAGTGTGACGGAAAGAGAGTATTCCTAGGGCCTTATGTACCATATCTGGATCGTGATTTCAGGGAATGTACCGTAATTAAGGAAGCCTTGGAGGAGGCTTTGGGTATGGAGAAGCAGAAAGGGCCGGCTGACTGTGGCATAACCCTGCTGTCAGACCCCGGCCGGCTTGATTTTGATTTTCTAAAACTGCAGAAAGAATATGTCTGTGAAGAAGAAGGTGCCTTTGAAGATGCTTCTGAAGAAGATAATACATGTAATGCATGCAAAGTTAATGCATATAAAGACAATGTATGTGAAGGTAATGCCTACGAAGACAATGCATGTGAAGAATATGACTATGAAGTCAATACTTGTGAAGATAATACCTGTGAAAAAGAAGATACCTCGAAAGAAGCTGGGGTGGAGATAGCTGTACATTATCCATCCACTGGCAGGGACCATCTTCTGTTCGTGGCGAATCATTCAGACAGGGAGAAGACGGTCAGACTCTATTATCAGGAGGACCGAAGCTTCCGAAGTGTCTGGCGGGGGAAGGGATGCAGTAAAAACAATATACTGACGGTCCAGGTGCCGCCGTATACCGTCAGTATATGGAAAGCAAAGATGGAGGAGGAAGCAGATGATAAGCAGTAAAATTCATATGGATTACTTACAGCCGGAGAACTGGACACATCTTGGTGTAGTTCTTTCCTGTCTGAACCCGGAAAAAGAAGTGCTTCATATCTTAAAAACGGACACGGGAATATTCAAGGGGATCACCTCCCGCCATCAAAGCATTGCGCCGGAGGAATTTCTAAGCTCCGGTGAGCCGGAGCCTCAAAAAATATTTTCGAAGTATGGACAAATAGATGAAATCAGGGTATATACCTTACCGGGGCTGGAATGCTATTATACCAAAGTACAGGACCCTTCCGTCTATTCTATGGATATCGATGATTACCTGAGTTATCTGTACCGGATGCAGGAAGAGACCGAGGGAATCCAAATTTATACCCGAAGGAACGGAACAAGGTGTTATCTGGATTATTTAAAGCGGTTAATTAATCCAAATGCGGAGAACGGAGCATTTCTACTATGGTTAACTAATCAAGGTGAACTGTATTTTAACTGTATCCTGGAGTATCAGGGAGGCAAGCTGGTCAGGATGACAACCTCGGACCGGTATCCTGATATTTATAATAATTATGATGAGTTATGCCTGCGATTAAAGTCGGAGTATCCCGATTCGATGCAATGTGTTACTATGGAATTACGGGAATTTGCGGAGAGAGTCGAGGGGTTCCTTCAGGAGCAGAGCTAATACCGCAGTCAGGAGGGAAAGAAAATGTGTCTGGTAAATTGGATAAAAGGCATTCGGCCAATGAACAATACGTCACTGAGATTTCGCTTTACCGTGGCTATTATTTTCATGTCCATTGTACCGGGACTAATTCTGACCTTCCTCTTCTATAATAACATGGAAAAATTCTACAAGGAAAAGATTCAAATCTTCCAGATTAACCTGCTGGATCAGATGACCTCCCGGATGAATAATATTATGGAGCAAAGCAAGGTGGCTTCCGATCAGGTGCTTGGCCTGGCGGTGGCCTCCGGCTCCTTCAACGATTACCCCAGTATGGATCTGCATCAGAGGCTGATGTTAAAACGGGAACTGGAATCCCAGCTAAGCAATATCAGGATTGCCAATGCTTCTATTGATAATTTTTACCTGATCGGTTTTGAAAATAATTTCTATACCTCCAATACAGAGTGGAACAGGGAAAAATTCCTGAAGCTTGATTGGGTAAAACTGGACAGAGGCCAGGAGGGCGGTTCTGTGACCATACCGACACATAAGGCGGACTACCGGTATTTGAATTCCGGTAACAGTTCTACGCTGGTTGTGAGCCTGGTGACTTATCTGAACACGGTCAATGCCCACAGTATGATCGGATTGGTGCAGATTGATATCAATTATAATACGATCAAAAAGGCAATGGACCCCATGACCATGACGGCTCAGGATTTTGCCTATATTGTTGACACAAAAGGAAATATCATCTATAGCCCCGAGGAGAAGCTGGCAGGAAAAAATATAGAGGGCTTTTCTTCTGAGTGGGATCATTACCGGGACAGCTATCAAAAAGTCAGTGGTTACTCCTATGTCAAGGACCGGGAGCAGACCCTCCGTACTTCCGATATCCGGGGGACGGATTGGAGGATTATTCAGGTGAACAGTGAAACCATGCTTAAGGGAGAATTAGCCAAGGCCCGCAGAATCTGGTTCCTGTTTGCCGTAATTTGTCTGGTTGCCGCCATTCTGCTGGCAGTAAGCCTGTCACACAGCGTTACCAAGCCGGTTCTGAAGATCATTAAGAGTATGAAGCGGGTTGGCCACGGGAACTTCAATACAAAGGTGGAGAAGATCGAGGACCGGGATCTGGCGGTACTGGCAGACAGCTTTAATATTATGGTGGCTGAAGTTGACAAGCTGATGAAGGAAAATGTCCAGAAGGAAAATGAACGGATTACAATGGAATTGACGGCATTAAATGCGCAGATCAACTCCCATTTTCTCTATAACACCCTGAATACCATTAAGTGGATGGCAATCCGCCAGGGAGCCAAGGATATCGTAAGGATGATTGTAGCTCTGGTCAATATGCTGGAGTATAGCTGTAAAAATATTGATCAACCCGTACTAATTCCGGAGGAAATCAAGTTTATCGAGGACTATGTTTATATCCAGCAGGTGCGCTGTAAGAGCAATACCAATATCAAATTTGAATTGGACGAAGAGCTTAAGGAATGTAAAATATTAAAAATGCTCCTGCAGCCGATTGTAGAAAATGCAATGCTGCACGGCTTTGCAGACCGCAGCACCGGCAATGAAATTCTGATAAGGGGAAGGTACCTGGAAACGCGGATCCAGCTTCAGATCAGTGACAACGGAAAAGGGTTTTACTATGACAGCATGGATAAATTGACCGGAGTAGGACTTCATAATATCCAGAACAGGCTCCGGCTGAATTACGGTGAGGAATACAGGCTGACCCTGGAAAGTAAGGTTGATGTCGGCACCTGTGTGTCCGTTGAGATACCGGTCATAAGAGAGAGGGTGGAGACGGTTGCAGAAGATACTGATCGTTGATGATGAGGCATATTCCAGGGAAGCGATTGCGGAGACAATCCCTTGGGAGGATTACAGGATTCAGGTGCTGTGTGCATCCGGCGCCAGGGAGGCCCTGGAGTTACTGGGGAAGGAACAGATTGACGTCCTGCTCACTGACATTAAAATGCCGGAAATGAACGGGCTGGAGCTATTAGCAGAAGTCCGCCGGCTGGAAATTGACCTGGAGGTCATCATACTGAGCAGCTACAATGAATTTGAGCTTGTGAGACAGGCGATGAAGCTTGGCGCTTGTGATTATCTGTTCAAACCCACAATGCTGGAGGACGATATTATCGATTCCGTTCGAAAAGCGGCTGGAAAGCAGAAAGAAAAGGAGCTTCAAAAGAGGGAAAAGGTACAGCCAAAGAGTGATTATAATAAGAGGAAGGAAAAAGAAGCTTTTTTATTCGACCTGTTAAGCGGAAGGAAAATGGAAGAAGAGAGTTTTGAACAGAAAATGAAGGAATTCCAGCTTCCTTTTACAATGGAAAATGCGGTGGTTATGGTCTTCAAGATAATGAAATCTTCCTCAAGCATGGCGGAAATATTTGAAAATGACAGCTACCTTATGAAAGCCTCCATCTGCAATGTGATTAATGAAGCATTGGAGACAATACCGAATTATGAAATTATTAGTCTCAGCTTTAACGAATACATTATTCTTGCGTGGAATAGGGACAATTCGGGAGAAAAGCAATTCCTGTTCCGGATCGATCAGGCCATTGCTAAATCAACGGAATTCATGGAGGTGTATTATAGGATTGATTTTGCGGTAGGAATAAGCAATTTCGGAAAGTACATGAAGGAAGCATCAAAGCTGTACCGGGAGGCCTCTTTCGAAGCGGATAAGGAAGAGCTGGATCAGGTCAGGGTGCACTATGCCAGTGATTTTAGCCAAAGTGCCTTACTCAAGAGGGAATTATCCGTATCAATGGAGTATATTAAGAAAAACCTGGGCGATAAGAACCTCTCCCTGCAAGCTGTGGCAGAGTATATCGGTGTCAGTAAAAATTATTACAGTAAGGTATTTAAGGAAGGAACGGGAGTTAATTTTATTGACTACATTACCAGGCTGCGGGTGGAAAAAGCACGCAGCCTATATATCTATACGGATTTGAAAATCTATGAGATTGCCGAGAAGGTCGGTTACTCGGACTGGCACTATCTTTATACGGTATATAAAAGAATCCTGGGACACTCCATGTCCCAGGAGAAACGAAATCAGAAGGAAAAGAGCCAATAACTTGAAAATCAATGCATAAAATAATAGAACAATATATAGGAAAAGAAAAACTCCATACAGCATGAAAGAGTTAAATCGCTTCATTTTCATCATAAAACTTCTCCTCAACAAATATAAATCATTTATAGTTAGAATTGCTAAACTAATTCAATGTACTCAATTATATCAAAGTTAAATTAAAAAGTGTAGCCATGTATATTTATTCTTTTGATATACAGGGCTACAAGAAAAATATGACTTTGTCTACAGCGGATTAACTGTCCGTTGATTTGAATTCACTTGACCGGTTATTGAAAGTTAGTAATGGATACGGTTATAATTCTGTCTCGAAGGCATCCAAGAACGGTTCAATATAGTAATGGAAACATATCTGGGATTTTGTACAATTCCAGGCTATAAAAATCAGAAAAATACCAATTGTATTGAATTCTCCGTTAATGAATACCACGCTGGGCCGTCCCTGACGTGGTATTTTTCATGAATAAATTTGTGCTTTACGGATATCTCTTGATTGAGCTTACACCATGTATAATGGTATGTATCACAACAGATACCATCCAGGTATACAGCATAATAAATTTAAATGTAGTGATCCAGGAGCATAGGCTTGCCATGGCTTTGTCAAAGGCCGGATATTGTCCTAACATACGTAAAAGCAGGATGTTTTCAAAGATATCAAGGAGCGCCCGCAAAACGCATAGGATATATAATACTGTTTTAACAGACCGTGATACAGGCAGGGCATCAGAAACGGTAATCATAGTAGCCAAAAAGCACAGAATAAATACAAAATCCAGCATAAGATACCTTTGGTAAGCTCTGCGCCCGCCTTCACTTATTTGTTCTAATGTCTGCTTTACTATTTCGCTGTTGTAATG
>JAEZFH010000429.1 GCA_023437885.1 Bacillota bacterium
CATAAAGAGAACACAGCATAGACCTCCTCCAATCGTAATGAATACGGACGGAATATCCACAAAGTTCATGATAACCGATAAACTGGGCTGGCCGACTAAAATTCCATAAACAACCACCACAAAGCACAGCACTAATCCTAATATGGACGCTAAATCCAAAATTGTCACCTTCCATCTACATTATTTTATCCTCTGAATCCGTATCTTCCATTCTACAAATCTCGACCAAATATTTCTTTTTTGTATAATACTACAAGATTTCTAATCTCTTGTCTACTTTCTTTTACAATTATCTTGTTTCCCGAGGTTAAGGTAATCACTGTGTCCGGAGCTTCCTCCACCTTCTCAATCATATCGGCATTCACCATTAATTTTGTATCATTCAGTCTGGTAACCTCGATCATCATTCTTCCTCCTTCCCAAAAGCGAACAAACCAGGGATTTTATGAAATGGGTGGCAGTAAGAACCGCCACCCATCCTTACTGACGTATGGCATTCCTATTCATACATCAGCCCTGTCTTATCTCTTCAAATTAATCAGTTCTTCCAACAAGGAGTCAGATGTTGTTATTATTCTTGAGTTAGCCTGGAATCCTCTTTGCGTTGTGATCATATCCGTAAACTGCTGGGATAGATCAACGTTTGACATTTCCAATACACCTGTCGTTAAGCTTCCGCCTCCCTGGGTAGGATCCTGTCCTATTCCATCAAATTGACCTGAGTTCTGGGTCGCTGCAAACATGCTGTTACCAACGGCTTCAAGACCGGCCGGATTAGAGAAGCTTGCTACTGCAATCTGTCCCAGCAGCCGGCTGTCACCGTTATCATATTTGCCGTAAAGCTTACCTGAGGCATCAATGCTGATCCCGGTCATATTACCAACCTGCTTACCTGCTCCCAATCCCTCGATGCTTCCCTTGGTCGCCTCCAGTGAGGAGGAACCGCTGGTTGAATACATGGTGATCTTGGAGAAATCCACATCGATCGGCTCAAAGGGATTTGGCTCTCCCCCCATAGCAAAGGAAATACTCTTTGCTCCCTCTTCCTCACCCACGCTTACAAATGCGCCGGTGGCTCCGTTAAAGTTCAAAGCTACGGGATCCATTTCAACCGTTACCTCGCCGGTATCCTCATTAAAATCAACCGTTGCGCTACTGCCGCCGAAGGTAAAGCCTGAACCAGCATAAGCCGACTGTGCATAAGTAACCTCACCGGTAGCCGGGTCTACCGTCTTCGTAACGAAGATGGACGTCCCATCCTCTCCCTTGATATCTTTAATTGTAGCAGCATAGATATTGGTTGCATCCGTCGTCTGCTTTACCACCATATCGGCAGTATAGCTGTGGCCCATTTTATCATAAAATGTGATATTGACTCTTTTTCCGGTTTCGCTGGTCAGCTGGGTATCCTTGCTGTCAATATTCCCGGATATGTAAACGTTTTTCGTTGCCTCCGGCTCAGCATACAGATTTTCCGGTGACATAATTTTCAGAGGAGATACTGCATCCGCTACCGTCTTTGTCTCGTCATTCTTATCTACCTGCCACCCCATAACTGATGCGCCGGAAGGAGTACACAGGGTACCCAGGGCATCAATATTGAAGGAGCCTGACTTGGTGAAAAAGTTAGAGCCGCCGCTGTTTACGATAAAGAAGCTGTCGCCCTCAATCATAACATCAAAGGGGTTATCGGTTCTCTGGGACGCTCCCGGAGTAGTTATTGCCGCTTTTATGGATGCTACGTTAGATCCGAGACCGATCTGCATCGCATTCTTTCCTGCCAGGCCTGTGGCAGCATTCGGCCCGGATGCACTTTGTGTTGTCTGATAAAATACATCAGAAAAGGTTACTGAACTTGATTTAAAACCGATTGTATTTACGTTTGAGATGTTATTACCGATAACATCCATCTTGGTCTGATGCACCCTTAAACCGGATACACCAGAAAACAATGATCTCATCATAATGAATGACCTCCAATTTCTGCTTTCATCACAGGTATCCAATCTGTCGGTCATGGATACCAAAGCCTCCGTAAGGTCCGGCTTTTACATGATTACTGCGCCATCAATATTTGTAAACACCCTGTCCTCGCCATCGTTTACCGCAGTGATTACCGTATTATTCTTCACATTAACGATAAAAGCCAGATTGTCCACCATTACCAGGGATTCGTTGATTCCCTTTTCACTTGCCTTCCTGGCACCGCTTTCCAAGCGCTCCATTTGTTCATCGGTCAGATCGATATTTCGGCTTGCCAGACGTTCATTGGCATGCTTCGAAAATTTCAACTCACCGGTTTCCCCTGCCGCCTGTTTATTTTTTAGTATTTCGGAAAAAGGGGTGCCGCTGTGCTGCTTCTGAATACTATTTGCCGTATTCTTTGCTGCATTCAGCTGCTGTGTCATCTGTTCAATGGAAGGAAACTGATTTACAGGAATGTTCATATCGCTTCACCTTCCTTAATCAAATAATTACTGTCCAAGCCAGGTCCATTACACTGTTGTACCAGCCGAATCCTTTGTGTCCTCGCCTGCGTCCGGCTCAATTGTCACCTTAGAATTCTGTATCTGTACTGTTAACTTATTCTTCACCGTTGTTAATAAGGAATCATTAAAGCCAACGGTCAGCTTATAGGTTCCGTTCACCAGATTTGCAAAAGCGGCTCCGTTGATTGTCACCTTGTTACCGGAAAGCTTCACTAAATCCTTGTCAATAACAGATTCTCCGATTGCTACGGCAACATCACTCGCTATCGTATCTCCCGATCCCAGCTTCACCGTAAAGCTTAAATCCTTAGGATTATTCGCGTCATAGGTTAATGCGGATACCCCTTCTATTCCGGGAAGCCCCTGTTCCTTCACATAATCATCGCTCAGCACCGTATCCAGCTGATTGAAATTGTACAGCTTACCATCCACTGACAATTGGGTCTTTGTCCCGGACGTGGATACATAATCTACCTTTCCTGTAATATAGGCGGTATTGCCGGTCGCTGTCTCCGTCTTAAGGATAACGGTCTTGCCAACCAAGCTGAAGGCCTGTGTATTATTCGTTGTAGCACCCAGGTTCTGGAGCTGCTCCAGCTGTGAAAAGGTAGCCAATTGGGCTATGTACTCTGTATTCGTGTTGGGATTTAAAGGATCCTGATACTTCATCTGGGTAACCAGCAGCTGCAAAAAAGCGTCCTTGCCCAGTTCATTCGGTGACGATGAGGTTGAGGTTTTGGAGCCGGCGGAGGTCTGTTGGACAACACCGTCTTTCACACCCTGAATTAATTCACTCATGCTGTTCCTCCTGTTTCATAAATCATTGGATAATCCATGTCGTTTGTATTGGCAGGTTATCCCTGACCGCTAAGCCGTATAATCGATCTGGCTTCCCCGGACTCCTGAAAGGTCCTGTCCGGTAACCGTATCCTCCGGTTCCTCGGTCATATTCATTGCATCCTCTAAGGAAATCCTGTGATTGCTGCGATCCGGCTTTGCCTCTGCCTGTTCGCCAAAATTATCATTATTGCCTTGTTCAAAGGAATTCGTAGCAATAGACACCTCGATTGCCTCAACCTTAAGTCCCTGCTGATTCAATGTTTCACGTAAGGTGTGCAATTGGCTCTCAATGGCTTCCCTGCTGATCTCGTTTTGTACAACAAACTGCGCTGTCATAACACCGTTCTTTGACTGTACCGATAAGTTAACCCTGCCCAAATGCTCCGGATTTAATTGCATTTCCATGGATGCCTGCTCCGGCTGGATGGTTACTCTGATCCGCTGGATGATCTGGTTAGCAATTTCTCTGATCTCCGTCATTCGGACCATGTTTCCCTGAACCTCAACCTGTGATGAAGAAGCTGCTTTTGACAGATTGTTTACGAAGGCTTCAAACGGATCCGCTGCCGATGGTTCCTGCTCCTTGCCGCCCCTTAGCTCCGATTGGCTCTGGGATGAACTGTCTCCTGTCCCGGAAAGTCTGGCCTCTGCAGGAAGGTTACCGGCTTCCTTCTCACTTACGGAACTGATATTGCCCTCCTCCCGGCTTATGGATATGGGCTTCTGTGTCTTATCCTGGTCCGCCTCCAAAGGAACCCCTGCCTTATCCCCGGTGCCTTCGTTCCGCGAGACTGCTTCCTTGCTCTCCTGCTGTAATACTACATCCTCCAGCATACTCTTAATTTGCTCCAGACTCATTCCCAAACCAGCTTCCTGCTTCACAGCCTCAACCGCCTGAAGCAGCTTGTTCACGGTATCTGCCAGATTCTCATCCGTTAATGCTGCCAGAATATCGCTCTCCCCATGGCTTGCCAGAACCAGCTGCTGCAGGTTCTGTGGCTGCAATAAATCCGCCAGCACAAGTCCCTGCTCCTCCAGAAGCTTGTCCAGCTCCCCGGTGCTCAGATTCAGCATATCCATTACCGTATCTCTCACTGAGTTAAGCATTGCAGAGATTTTCTCCAGTGTTGTTACATCCGTACCTATTTCCCCGGTATTTTGGGTATCCGTACGGTCTGTACCTGCCGCCGTCTGTGCAGTCTTTGTCTGTCTCTCAGTCTGTGCTGCCGGCTGGGCATCCGTCTTTGTACTGCTTTGTACATTCTCTCTTGCCTGCCTGGCATCCGCCTTCGCTGCATCACTTTTATCCTTGCTCTGATTCTCTGCCGCCGACTGAACTGCTTTCCTTCCTGCGCCATCGGCTCTGTCTGTGATATTAAATCCTGTTTTCATAGTATTGTCAATTACCAGATCAAAACCGCCTCCGGTCTGTTTCCCTTTTGCAGTGCCGCTTCCGGCTGTGCTGCCAAACAATTGAGCTGTCTGGGCCATAACGCGTTGCGTCGTCATATCCTATTCCTCCTTTCTTATCTTATTTTATAAAGCATTTATTACAACAGAAGATTGCTTCTGAGTGTAACCCTTATCATGCAGGAACATATAACATATCCTACTGTGCTAATTTCTCGGCATCCATGTCCAGCATCTTTTTTGTAATTTTGGCTGCTACGACTTTATCCATCTCCGCTAGTATGGCTGCACTTTCCTTAGATTTCATACTGAGGAGGATCTGTGCCACAGCCTCCACATCAGCGGTCATCGTCTCCAGAATCTGTGCTGCAGCCTTGGGGTCCATACTTTTGTAAATATTGGCTTTTTCCTGAATGGCCTCAGAATACCGGAGCTGCTCTACAACCTGGCGGTAGATTTCTTCCGCAGTGGTGGGATTAATTGCTTCATAGTAAGCCTTATACTCCTCAATATCCGGGGCAGCATCATTAAATACTACCTTTTTATCAAATTCCTTAACTCTCTCCTCAAAGGCCAGCTGATTCTCTTCGAATACCTTAAGCCGGTCAATTTCTGCCTGGAGCTCCGCTACATTGGTGCTGCTGTCCTCGGTACTTTTATTCATATCGGCAATTGTCTGTTCCAGCTCATTAATCTTTGCCATTGCCTCCGGCAGGGATTTATATTCATAATTGTTCTCCTCGGCAATTTGAGCCTCCCCGGCTGCGGGAAGAACCAGATTAACCACCGGAACCCCTTTTAATATCGGGCGCAATACCCCCGAACCGAAGCCGCCGACATCCAATTTGATTAATAATGCAAATATGGCGAGCCAGATAACAACGATCAGCAGGGCAATCAATATGGTCAGGATTTTGCTGCCTTCTTTTTTCTCGTTATCACCGGTCTTGACCTTGTCCTTCTTTGCCATTAACTGTCCTCCTCATAGGCTGCAGGTTTGCTGTAATTAAAGCTGTTAAGCTCATCCACTTCCTTTTGCTCCTCACTGTCCAGCTCCAGCAGGTATGCTTCAAATGCATTCTCCTTCAGCCGTTCCTGCGTCTTTCTCTCCACCATTGCATCATTCAGTCTGATTCGGGCTATCTCCAGCCGGTGGGCCGCATTCCTCACTACCGTCACCTGCTGTTTGATATTTTGATCCATAACCTCAATTGCCTGTTCGCACTGTTTGATTTTAAGCAGGTCCAGCTTTGCGCTGCGCAGACTGCGAAGCTCGTCTACAAAGGAATTCCTGCGTATTTTCATCTGCTCCAGTTTCTCTTCTTCCTTCGTCAGCCGGAGTCTGGCCGTTCCATACGTGATTTTGGCCTGGTCCTCCAGTTTTTTCTTAACCTGAAGCAAATTTTCCATACTATATCTAAATTTTTTCATTATTGATTAAATATCTCCATTAACCTTTCGATCTCATCATCAAAGTTAAGTTTTTCATTCACATCCTGCTGCAGGAAAGCATTCACTTCCTTGATCTTTGCTATGGCATAATCAATATCGGGATTCGATCCATTCTTATATGCACCGATATTAATTAAATCTTCAGCGTCCTGAT
>JAEZFH010000106.1 GCA_023437885.1 Bacillota bacterium
CCCTTCTTCTTATCCTGGCTCCAGCCGTCCAGAAAACGGTATTCCTCCAGATCCATGATTATGATTCTCAGCCGAAGGTTGGGGTGCACAAGATGCTCCTTGATTTTATACAGCTCCGGAAAGATGGAATAAGGCGAACCGGCTTTGGGAGATTTCCGGCGTGGACTAATCTCGCCGGTTTGTGGATTAATCCATCGAATCCATTTCGTGCCGGGGATAGGATAGACAATGGTCACCGGGGCAAAGGTGAGAAAGCTCTGAAGCTTCCTCCGCAGCTTGTCAAAGCTGCGGGTCTGTATTTCTATAATCTCGTTGCCGGTGCAAATATCCGCAACAAATCCGCCGACTTTAATCTCATGATTTAAGGGCTCAGGAGAAAGATAGCATTTTAATACCGAATGCACGGTTTTTTCTCCCAGGGTTCCGATTCCGTTTAAGCCCTGGCGTTGTCCGATTACCTCGTCACAGACCTGTAAGAATAACTGCTTGTCCATGGTTAATCACCATACCTTTATTTCACAATATCTATAATGTACAACGTCAAAAATATTTGGATTTTGAGGTTGTAGGCGCTGATTTTGTTCCTGCGAAGCATCATAAGTCCCATGTAATATCGTACGCATCCGCCGCAGGCGCTCTGTTTAACGGCGAATCTTCCTGCCGTTTCCTATAGTTAGGATATCTGATTTTCCATATGAATGCAAGTAATTATCGATAGAAATTTTGCGTTATGTAGAATTGATAGCGGCTCTCCTTATCGTAGGCAGCACCCACCCCAACATAGCGGAAGGAGGTATGAAGCAGATTCTTACGATGACCGGAGGAATTATACCATCCATGCACGGAGAGGATGACTCCCTCATAGCCGGCAATGATGTTCTCACCGCAGGTCCGGTAGGAGATGCCCTCCGATTTCAGGCGATCGCCGGGACCGCGGCGGGAGGGATCCCTATGGGCGAAGAAGTCCTCTGAAGCCATATTAAGGCTGTGCTTTCGGGCAGCATTGCCAGCAGAGGAGGACCAGGACAGCGGCGAAAGCCCGTTACGGACACGGACAGAATTGGTAAGATCATATACCATCTGCTCCGACTGTGAGAGGACCTTGTCATTATAGTTTCCCTCTTCCAGGGAGGAGGAGAGAACATAGATGCCGGTTACGGTACCGGATTCCAACCGGTCCATCAGAATACGGATTTTGTACTGGGGAGTATCGTAGTTCAGGGCTTCCGCCATCTCATAATCAGCAGCAAGGGCATGATTTACCTGTTCCAGGGAAGCTCCATAGCGGAGGCCGTGGTATTGGAAATCGACAGAATCAGTATAAAAGCCTGCTACTTTATTACCCTGTACCGCAACAAATAATAACCGTTTATAATCATTATTGTATATGTAATATTGAAAATCATATTCTGTTTCCGCTATTCTGCCGGGGATACCCAGCTTGCGTATCACATCCTCAGCCGTGTCACCGATGGAAAGCACAGTACCTCTTACCGCCAGGACCTCCGGATTCGTAAGTACATCCTCAGACGCGGGAGGAGAAGGGGTTGGAGAGGTATCCTGCAGGGAAGGCGGGGGCTTCGATGAAGCCGGTGCTTCCTTGCAAAA
This sequence comes from Bacillota bacterium, assembly GCA_023437885.1. Taxonomy (GTDB): domain Bacteria; phylum Bacillota; class Clostridia; order Lachnospirales; family Lachnospiraceae; genus Mobilitalea. The sequence continues at coordinate 1,609 of JAEZFH010000106.1, forward strand.
ATCCAGATTATAGATCAAAGCTGCGAGAACCAGAAAAGCAGTAAGCAAAATATGTGGTTGAAATAAATATTTTCGCATGAAATTTTCCTTATAAAATACAAAGCAGTGCCAAATTGAAGGTTTCTGGGATAGATTCTAGCATATCCCCGGTTGGTTGAACCCGGGGGATTGCTGGAAGGCATGCCAGATACTGCTAAAAAACAGTTGCAAAATTAAAGGAATAGGATACAATAATATAAAATCACAAAAAAAAGGAGATTCCGGATATGAAAGTATTAGTGACAGGAGGAGCCGGATATATTGCCAGCCATACCAATCTGGAGCTGCTGAACGCCGGTTATGAAGTTGTGGCAGTGGATAATCTGTGCAATTCCAGCATGGAATCCGTGCGTCGGGTTGAGAAGTTAACCGGAGGGCAAATATCCTTTTATGAAGCGGATATTTTGGACAAGGAGGAGCTGAGGCAAATCTTTGAGAAGGAAAAGATAGATTCGGTGATTCATTTTGCCAGTCTGAAGGCAGTCGGAGAATCCTGCAAAATCCCCTTGAAGTATTTTAAGAACAATTTAAGCGGAACCATTACCCTGCTTGAGGTAATGGAGGAATTTAACGTAAAGAAGCTGGTATTTTCCTCGTCTGCCACAGTATACGGCGATCCTGAGAAGGTGCCTGTGACGGAGGATATGCCTTTGTCTGCCGCCAATCCCTATGGGCGCACCAAGCTGATGATTGAGGATATGCTCCGGGATCTCTATCAATCAGATCCTTCCTGGAATATCGCAATCCTGCGTTATTTTAATCCCATCGGGGCCCATGAAAGCGGAGAAATCGGGGAAGACCCTAACGGAACACCGAATAACCTGGTACCTTATGTAGCAAAGGTAGCCATCGGAGAGCTGGAAAGGATCAATGTATCCGGTGATGATTACGATACCCCGGACGGGACAGGAATCAGAGACTATATCCATGTGGTAGATCTGGCACTCGGTCACATTAAGGCAATCGAAAAGCTGGAGGAGAGTCCCGGACTGGTTACTTACAATCTCGGAACCGGCATCGGCTATAGCGTAATGGAAATTATTCATAATTATGAAAAGGCATGCGGTAAAAAGCTTCCTTACCTAATTGGCCCAAGAAGGCCGGGAGATGTTGCCGTATCTTATGCGGATGCAGCCAAGGCATACCGGGAGCTTGGCTGGAGGGCAGAGAGGGGAATTGATAAAATGTGTGAGGATTCCTATCGTTGGCAGCAAAACAATCCCAGGGGATATCGAAATTAATACAACCGCTGTAGAATATAGATAACTCTATTTGTTGTATGTGTCAAATTTTAATAACTACATCTAGTTGGAAATACGCGAAATAACAAAAATTTAGTGAGGAATACCTTGGATTAGGCACTTTACTTAGTGCACTATGACAGAAAATTTACAAAAAAATAGAAAAGGTATTGACATTTTCACTAATATTTGCTACCCTTGAGAAGGTTAGTACTGGAGAAGGTATTACCCAGAGGAAGAAGTTGGGGAAGCGAGAGGGTAGAAGATTTATAGAATAAGGTTGACTGAAACGTATATCCGCTGTGATATACCTTTTCGGTCAACCTTATCTAATTTTATACGGTTTTATACGGAATATCTTGCGGATATTGTATGAGGTGCTGACCGGATAGGAAGCTGGATTCCCGTGGAGTGTCACCGGTACCAGGAGCCGAGAACCTCCTTGGCGAGGTCCAGGGTAGTCTGATAATCCATCTCTCCGTTTTTGGCAATGTCGGATACTCCGTGGATACGGGCAAGCTCCGGAGTGTAATCCGCCAACTTATAGATTCCATAGTGAAAGTCTGCCGGCCCGTTTTCATAATGAGTGACGAGGGGAGTGATACCCGCTTCACTGATATAGGTTCCGCTTCCGTCCTTGGTAATCGTAACCTTTGCCATAGCACCCAGCATACGGGGTGCTTCTTTTTGGTAGGACATAAAATTACCGAGGGAATAATAGACTAACATCCGGTGCCCTCCGTCGTTCTCAATCCATTCTACTGGTTCGATGACATGGGGATGGGCACCGATTATCAAATCCACACCATGTTCATAGTAGAACTTGGTAAGCTCCTTCTGCATGGAAGTGGGAGTGTAGACATATTCCGAACCCCAGTGGGGGAATACAATCGTAAAATCAGCCTGGGCTTCGGCCAGGGCCAGGTCCTCAGCCATCTTCTTCTTGTCCAGAATATTTACAAGATAGGGCTTTTTCTTCGGCAAGCTGTAGCCGTTCAGACTATAGGTGTAATTGAGCAGGGCCAGCTTGATGCCGTTCTTCTCTATGATGGGGATTTGGCGGCTGGCTTCTTCCGTCTCATTGATGCCAAGAACGGTAATCCCGGGATAGGTCTTCCAATAAGCCAGGGTATTCTCCACCCCCTTTAAACCCATATCCATCGTATGGTTTGTGGCATGCAGCACGATATCAAAGCCGGCACTTACCAGGGCATCTCCGATTTGGGTAGGAGAATTGAAGTTGGGATACCCGGAATAGGGAAAGTCCTCCCCTCCCAGAATGGTCTCCTGATTTACAACAGCAAGATCGGCGGCAGTGATTTCCTCTTTCAGATTGGAGTACAGATGGTCATAATTGTAGCTGCCGTCTGTCTGCTTGCCGCTTCGTACCACTTCAATATGAATTAAATTATCCCCCACAGCCAGAAGCGTAAGGCGGGATGCAGAAGCATCCGGGGATACACCAGTCTCTGACCAGGCAGGGATGCTTTGCCCCTCCGGGGCGGAAGCACTGCTTAGACTTTCTGACAGGGGAAAATCCCTCCACCTTACAACGGAACCCTCCTGGAATTGCCAGTCGGGAGTGCTCAGGGGATAATTAAGTTCAGAGGCATAGTACCAGGGGTCTTCCGGATGAAGGGGATTCTTAATTACGTGAAAATCCTGTGCAGGCATATAGCCTTGGGCCAATAGATAGCATTTGTTTCCCGCCTGGTCTACTGCCATATCTACAACTAATACACAATGCCCCGGAGAACCGCCTTTGAGAAACATATCTCCCGGCAGCAGCTCCTCCAAATCAACGGGTTCGCATTCGGAAGCCAGGGAAAGGGTACCGGCATAAGCAAAAACCATATTAAGATAATCAAGAAATTTTTCATAAGAATCATCATATCCGGTCTTCTTCACCCAGCTTACTTCGTTGCCGTTCACCTGGATGCGGTAGCCCTCCCGCCACTTTGTATATTCCATAGGAAAGCCGTTGGTCAGATGG
>JAEZFH010000200.1 GCA_023437885.1 Bacillota bacterium
ACCCAGGATACATCCAAAATAAGAACTGATATCGATTACGATAATAAAATCAAATACATCGCCGATAAACCGGAAAATATACCTCAGAATAAGGGTTCCGAGGGGAATCCCAGGCAGAATCCCGATGACCGTCAACCAGATATTCTGTGTCAGCAGCAGGCGGCGCAGCTTCCCTGTCTTAAACCCCATAACCTTCAAGGTAGACAATTCTCTCTGCCGCTCCGTGAAGGATAGAACGCCCAGATTGTATATCACAACAACAGCAAGAATGATTGCCGCAAGCATCAGGGTATATACCAGAACATCCATGGCCTGCGCCATCGTTTGGTAGCCTGTGATCAGTTCCTCCTTATCCATAACCTTGGCCACTCCCTCTTCTCCTTCTGCCGGATAATTCTCCGAAGGGAGTTCCGCGCTAAGAATTGCTGTTGGCTGATAGCGATACCCGTAGCTTTCATAGACTTCCCGGTACATGGCGATTCCCAGGGCAAAGGGCGTACGGTAAACTGCTCCGATGGTTGACCGGTTCCACTCCTCCTCCCCATACCGGTGCCACTCAATTTCATCCCCAACCTTTAGCTTAAGATTTTCAGCCATTTTATAGCTGATGGAGATCCGGTCCTTAGGAAGCTCTATCCTCTTGCGGTTACTGTCCACAAATCCGATTAATTCGGCATCTTTCTCCACCACCAGAAGCTCCCCGCTTTTTTTCATTCCCTTCGATTTGATTTCCACTGCTCCCTCAAAGCTTCCTTCCCCGTTCACCTTCTTAATTACGGAAGCAATCTGCTCCTCCGTTGCAGTATCCTCCATCTGAATGCGTGTCTGGTACCTGTTGATCACCTCATAATTCCACTTCACGATATAATCCATCGTATCCTGCAGTCCGAAGCCGCAGATGAGAAGTGCACTACAGCCTAATATTCCTGCAACCGCCATAGCAGAACGCCCCTTGCAGCGAAGGGCATCCCTCAGGTTCCATTGAGAATGGAAGCTCAATCTGCTCCATAAGCTGCTCCGGTCAAGGAGATTATGCCTGACCGCCGACGGTGCTTTCGGTCTCAGACTTTGTGCCGGGGTATCCTTCAGCACATTACGGCAGGTCAGGTAAGTCGCCAGGGTACAGCTAAGAACCGTTGCCGCAGCCATAGAAAGCACCGCAACAGGCATGGAGGCTTTCCACTCGGGAAGCGTATATGCCGTCTGTAAAGGGCCATAAAAGAGGTAGGGTAACACTAGGGGACCCAGGATCATGCCCAGAACCGTTCCCAACAAACTGATCCACAAGCCGTAGGATATATAATGAAATAAGATCTGTCTTCTGCGAAAGCCAACGGCCTTCAGTACTCCGATCTGGGTCCTTTGATTATTCACCAGCCTGGACATGGTAGTTACCATAGTCAGGACAGCTACTGCCAAGAATACGACAGGAAAAATCTTCCCCATGGCTTGATGCTCTTTTATCTCTTCATTAAATTGCATATAGCTTCTCATATTTTCCCGGGCAAGATACACACTGTATTTGCCGTCCAGTGCCCGGTCGACAGAGCCTTCCAGCTCAGAAGGATGCCCACTCCCACAAGTAACCAGCAGTTGTGAATATTGTACCGGCATTCCTTCCGGAACCGCTTGATAAGATAGAAATCCAAAGCCGTAGTTCTTCCGGTTAGGCACCATATCGTCCGTTCCCGCATAATATACGTACTCCGGACTCAGAATAAGTCCCCGAATGACCGGCTCAAAGGTAATTCCATATACGGAAAAAATAAGCCTGTCTCCCGGCTTTAAGCCCATTGCCCGGGCAAATAATTGATCCAGCCAGATACCGTCCTTCTCCAAAGAGAATTCTTCCCCCTCCATTAACCGAAAACGGGATATCTCAAATTTTTCCACAAAAAACAGCTGCAGGATCGGTTTGTTTTCATATTCGCCGATCGCGGTGAGCGCCATTCTCCGCTCCACTCCTGCTACGCCCTCCAATTCTTTGACACTCTCCGCAGCCTCCTCACTAACCTGTGTGCTATAGATTATGGCATCCGCCAGATTGGTGTCCTCATAGTACTTCTCCGAGGTTTCCTTCAGGCCGTTCCACTCACTGCTGATACCGGAGTAAACGAATACCCCCAGAAATGCCATAATGAAAATCGAGATGAACTGTGTTTTATTTAACCTCATGTCCCGAAGCATTTTCCGAAACAGCATTACCAATTCACCTCCCTTACCTCTGCTGGTCTTTCATTTCTAATAATCTGCGTAATTTTTCCGTTCTTGATATGTATCACCTGATCGGCTGCCTGGGCCAGTGCCGCATTATGCGTAACAACAATTACTGTCTTATACTCTTCCCGGCTTAACCGCTGCAGCAAGCTCAGGATCACCGTTCCGGTCTCCGAATCCAGCGCGCCGGTCGGTTCATCACACAGCAGCATTTTGGGATTCTTACAGACAGCTCTGGCAATAGAGACTCTCTGCTGCTCTCCCCCGGACAACTGGGAGGGAAACTGGTTTAACTGCTCTTTTAATCCGACTGATTCCAGCACCTTCACCGGGTCGATAGTATTCCTGGCTACCTCTCTGGTCAGAGAGACATTTTCCAGTGCCGTCAGAGTTGGAATTAAATTATAGAACTGAAATACAAAGCCGACATTGTCGGCTCGGTATTCCGTTAATTCGTCATCCCTGTATGCAGCAATATTATGGCCCTCAATGAGGATGTCTCCGGAAGTCGCATAATCCATTCCCCCAAGCAGATTCAGCAGCGTTGATTTGCCTGCACCGCTTGGTCCGAGGATTACCACGAATTCTCCCTCCTCAATCGTAAAGCTGATCCGGTCAACCGCAGACAGCTTCCTTTCTCCTATGATATACTCCTTTGATACGTTACGAAATTCAATTAAATTCATATCTTTTCCCACCTTTCCCGTTGTAAGCTTCAATATAGTTTTCGCTTTTTTATAAACATGAAACATATTTCATGTTTATATATTATATGCCGCCACTCCCACGATGTCAACAGAATATATGAAAAATATTTCATATTTGTCTTGCTTATTATTTACAGCATGGTTGACGAAAACAAATTTTATCATTATAATCATAATTATGGTCTAAAGGAGGCTGATTATGGGAAACCAACAGATTAGAACGCCTCAGCAGCAGCGTTCCATTGAAAAAAGAAATAAAATAATTGAAGCCGGTTATCAATTATTCTGTGAGAAAGGCTATCATCGTACCAATACTGCTGAAATAGCTAAGTTTGCCGGTGTATCCACCGGAATTGTATATAATTATTTTCGGGATAAAAAAGATATTTTTCTGGAAGTTATTAATAAGTATGAGAACAATATCACCTCTCCAATGTATGAAACCATACAGAAGCTGGAGCCGCCCTTGGATTTACCCAAGGTGGTTAAAGAAATCATTTTTAATTTAGCGAAATCCCATACCATGAATAAGATGGTTCATGAGGAGATGCTGGCTTTAGCTCACACAGATCAGGATATCCGAGATCTGTTCTGCCGCTCCCAGGCCAATATTGCCGCAAAACTGGTCGAGCTTATGAGCATATTTGGTATCCGCCCTTCCAATGCATATGAAAAGGCTCACCTGATCTGCAGCATGGTAGAAAATCTGAGTCACGAAATGGCATATCATCAGCATGAGTATCTGAATTATAACATAATGGTTGAGGTTACTGTTAACGCAATAATAGATATGCTTAAGGATTAAGCATATCTATTATTGTTCGTTCCTATGAGTTCCTATAAGCTCTTATGAATTAAGCTATAATGAATCAGAGGCATGCTGGCTTATACTTGACCTCACGATCAGAATGCTGGCTGGTACAAATAGAATTAGATTAATTCTTTTCTCCCATTCCGGTATAGATATGAACGGCGTCTCTTAGAAACACCGCCATTCCTGGCTGATTCTTATCATAGTAAGCCGTAAACCGTTCATCGTCCACATACATCTGCGCAAGGCCCGCATGGGCCTCTTTGTTATAGCTGCCCCAGGTGCAGCTAAGCCACCTGCGGTGAAGATCAGCAGCTCTTTGTCCCAGCTCTCCAGCTGGATCACCGGTAGCAAAGGCTGCTTCCAGAGTCGCAAGCACCTCCTGACCCAGCTTTTCAAAGGCATCATACTCTTCCTTGCTCATATTCAACAGCTTTTGATTCGATGCCTCCACCTTGCTCTCTCCGTATTTCTCTCTTATTTCTTTCCCGTATTTCTCTTCGTTTTCTTCCACCAGCTTCTTCTTGAAGCCTTCGAATTTTTCATGATCTGTCATTATTCTTCTTCCTTCCCGACTTTCTATTGTCTTCTCAACATTGGTTATCAGCATATCGATTTGTTGCCTCTGCGCAAGGAGCTTTACCAAATGCTCTTTTAGTGCCGCCAGATCATTAAAGGTCCCGGAGCTGATAATATTATGAATCGTGTCCAGATTCACTCCCATCTCCCGGTACAGCATGATCTGCTGCAGCCGATCGACCTCTGTCTGCCCATAGATCCGATATCAGGATGAATTGATTCTCGCCGGCTTGAGAATTCCGATTTCATCATAATATCGTAATGTTCTGGTACTGATCCCAGCCATCCGGCTTAATTTTTGCACTGTATATTCCATGCATCCACCTCCTTACAAATCGAGTCTATACCTTTACGCTGCGTTAATGTCAATGACTTTTTTGCGAAAATTTACGAAAATAGTAACTCATCTTTTCTGGGAAGGATGTAACTGCAGATTCTGCCATTCTTATATTATGAGCAACAGCCACGTTCCTGATCTTGCTGCTTCCATCGAAATTCAAGTAAGCTTGCCGTGCGGGTGCCTTTCTCACACTATACTTATTCTGCTTTCATTGTTCCATCAACATAAAACGTGTCTTCATTATTTCACAATGGGAACATAGATTTCCATAACTGTATCCGGTCTGGCATGACAGCGCTCATCATAATATTCAAAATCCAGCTTGCTCTCATCATACTGGTAACCGCTTTCCGGAAACCATTCTTCAAAAATATATTTCCAGGTAGCTTTGATTGCTATGGCAAAATCTCCGCCGTCATAAGCACCGTCCTTTGTCGCATCCACCGGCGGCGTGGTGAACACGGCATATTCTGCTTCCGGTACCTCTACTGTAATCATATCGGGAGTAACCTTCGAATAATCCTCTACAATAACTCCCAGCAAATAAATTATATCCCCCTGCTCACCGGTGGGAACACACATGCATACCTCACCATGCCTGGGCGGATTCAGCTGCTGATACAGCTTCCTTTCCAGATTCTCACCTTCATAGTTTTCCCAGTATGCGGCGATATCCTTCGTATAACCGCTTGCAATATTTGTCTGAATGCCATATCCTGCAACCTTAAATGCTTTCTTTGTAATTATCTCCGCCTTCACATGAAATCCTCCTATATCAGCTAATTTTTCTATTACGGTACCTTCCTTCATTCTTGCGATATAATGGGACGGACTGTACCCAAATTCCTTTCGAAAGGCCTTCGAGAAGCCGCTGGCCGTCTCAAAGCCATATTCCACGGCAATATCTATCACTTTCCGGTTCTTCAGCAAATCCATGCGTGCCAGGGACAATTTTCTGCTGCGGGCATATTCCATCACCGGCTGCCCCAGGCAGATACTGAAGACTCTGCAAAAATGATACAGGGAATAACCTGCCTGATCTGCAATCGTTTCTGCAGCCAGTTCTTCCCTGATGTGCTCTTCGATATAGTCAACACTGCGGCTCATATCTTCCCGATAGTTCAATTCCTTTTCCTGCCTTTCTCCGTACGGTAGTTTTATTATAGAAGCCAGCATGGAGCATTGCTGTTCCATTCTTGCAGATATAGACGGGGATGTTTTCTTTAATCTTAACATAAAACAGCAGTACAATCGAGACTAATTATTTTCGTCTGATTATACTGCTGTCCTTACAAAAACGAATCCAGCTTAACAACATAGCAACCCAGTAACCATAATACAGTAATTCATCAGATGATAATCCTTATAATCGGATATATCATGGCATATTTCCCTGAAAGCCTGCTTCTGTCCTGCTTACAGTTTAACCCAAATCCATCTATGTTATTTGCATGAGAGACATGCTTCCTTCATTCTTCTCACATATTCTTCTATCAGAGGAATACAATCCGCACCATGCTCCCCGATTATTTTTACAATAGCACTGCCTACAATTACACCGTCAGCGATACCTGCCATGGCTTTCGCCTGTTCCTCCGTCGAGATGCCGAATCCGACGGCACAGGGGATATCCGTAACTTCCTTCACCTGAGCGATCATGGCT
>JAEZFH010000221.1 GCA_023437885.1 Bacillota bacterium
CAGCTGTATCCTGCTGGGGATATTCGCTGCCGCAGTAGTGATTAAGCTGTTCGAACGCAGAGAGTTCCTCTGCAGTGTTGTCGGAGTGATCTTAATTGTGTCACTGACAGGAACGGGTATCTATGACTTTATCACAGTTTTAAAAAAGAACACGCCGGATACGGCAATTGTACTTGATTTGGATCATGAGCTGACCCGGTGGGTGAAGGATAACAGCAATTCCCAGGATATCTTTCTGACCTCCAATTATACGATTAATCAGGCGGTGCTGGGAGGAGCAATGCTATATGAAGGCTGGCCTTATTATCCCTGGTCTGCCGGATATGATACGGACTACCGGACCTCCCAGGTGAAGCAGATGTACGAAGCAGATACCCCTTCGGAGCTGGAGGCGCTGGTGAAGGACAACCGGATCCGTTACATTATCGTCGACCGCGATAACCGGGAAAGTACGGATTACATGGTAAATGAGGGCAATATCAGTATGACCTACGAATGTGTCTACAGCTTAGGAGAAGGGGAGTGGAGGACGGCAATCTATGATACCCGGAGGCCTCTTTCCAGCAGTAAGGAGTGATTAAAATGTAAATTCCAATTCTTTTTTGCAGCATACTTTATCAATTGCTCGATTTCTGAAAAAAGAAACGGAATTTATATTTCAGATATTTCCAAGAAATAGATTAATCATCAGAGGAGAAAAGAATATGAATTATCGATATGTTATAGTAGGTGCGGGACTCGCAGGCTTAACGATGGCAGAGAGGATTGCAAACGGATTGGGGGAAAAGGTTCTCGTTATTGAGAAGCGCAGCCACATCGGAGGAAATGTATATGATTCTTATAACGAGGACGGAATATTGATTCATAATTACGGACCCCATATATTCCATACCAATGATAAAGGGGTGTATGACTATCTCTCCGCCTTTACCAAATGGAATGATTTCTGGCATAGGGTCCTGACCTATGTGGATGGTAATCTGGTGCCGATGCCCATTACTGTGGAAACCATCAACAAGCTCTATAATCTTAATCTGGATTGCTCCCAGGTGGAGGCGTTCTTAAAGCAGCAGGCAGCAGAGCTTCCGGAAATCAGGACAAGCAAGGATGTGGCCTTAAGCAAGGTAGGCCAGGATATTTATGAGAAAATCTTTGAGAGCTATACCAGAAAGCAGTGGGGCATTGATCCCAGTGAGCTGGATACCTCCGTTATTTCAAGAATACCGATCCGGCTGAACCGGGACACCAGGTATTTTGCGGATAAATACCAGGGAATGCCCGCCCATGGCTATACAAAGATGTGTGAGAAAATGATTGCCAATAAGAATATCAAGCTGTTGCTCAATACGGATTACCGTGAGGTGATGGGGGATATCACTTATGAAACCCTGATCTATACGGGAGCCACCGATGAATTCTATCAGTACAGGCACGGCAAATTGTCCTATCGCAGTGTGAATTTTGTATTCGAAACCTATGACACGGAGCGGTTCCAGGAAGCGCCGGTTGTAAATTATCCCAATGATTATGACTATACAAGAATTACGGAATACAAGCAGCTGACCTGGCAGCAGCATAAAAAAACCACCATCGGCAAGGAGTTCCCCTGCTCGGAGGGAGAGCCCTACTATCCGTTCCCGACCAGGGAATGCAAGGCACAGTTTGCATTGTACGAGGAGGAGATGAAACGGGAGAAAAATATAGTCTTCCTTGGCAGACTTGCAGAATACCGCTACTATAACATGGATGCGGTAGTAAGAAGAGCTTTGGATGCATATGAAGCCCTGGTGGCTAAATAGTTATCGGGCGGTATATGGATAGGATGCCCCAGGCATTGTATGGAAGCATGCGCAGACAGATTCCGGGGACGGGCGGCGTACAGGACCGGAAAAGGCGCCGAAAGTCTGGCATAGATACCGGAGCAGGTACCAGAGTTACGATAGCATGCCATGAGAAGAATTAACGGAGGGATGTAAGTTGGATAAATTGTATATTGTAATTCCTGCTTATAATGAGGAAGCAAATATTGAGAAGGTAATCAGGGACTGGTATCCGGTCGTAGATCGAATTGGAAACGGAAGCAGACTGGTAATTATCGATGATGGCAGCAGGGATGGGACCTATTCCATTCTCCAAAAGTTCGGCAAAGAGCGGGAGGCACTGGAACCCATCACCAAGCCCAACGGCGGGCATGGAGCAACCGTATTGTACGGGTATCACTATGCGGTTAATGCAGGTGCGGATTATGTATTTCAGACAGATTCCGACGGACAGACACTGCCGGAGGAATTCTGGCCTTTCTGGGAACAGAGGAATGCCTATGATATGATAATCGGGTACAGGAGAGGAAGACAGGATGGATTTTCCCGGGTATTTGTCACAAAGACCCTAAAATTAGTTCTGTGGTTATGCTTTCATGTGAGTATCACGGACGCCAATACTCCGTTCCGGCTGATGAAGACCGCCACCTTAAAGGAGCAGTTAAAGCTGGTACCGGAGAACTTTAATTTATCCAATGTTATGATATCCGTAATCTATGCGCGAAAGAAGCTTGCCGTAAAATATATGCCGGTTACCTTCCGTCCCAGACAGGGCGGCGTAAATTCCATTAATATGAAGAAAATCATACGAATAGGCAGGCAGGCGGTTCAGGATTTCCGAAGAATTAATAAGGATTTGAGATAAAAGGACGGGTAGGGCATATGAATATGAAAAAGATGATTTATTCAATTATAGCAATCATACTGTTATTAGCCGGAAAGGTATTGCTCAAGGGAGATTATCCTGCCTTCCTGCAATGGTGGGCCACGGCTGCGATTTTGGGAATTATCTTCCTTCCGGTCACGGCCCTTTTATTTCAAAGGTTTCATGACAGGGGATATCTGTTCTCCAAAGCAATCGGAGTGGCGGTAACCGGTTATCTGATGTGGCTGTTTTCCTCCCTGCGCCTGATGAAGTTTACACCCTTATCCTGCATGCTCTGCGTTGCATTAAGCCTGCTTCTGAATGTGGGTATCTTACTATGGAGAAAAAAATCAGGAGATGCCGTACATTCTCTGGAACGATATCCTGAGAGAGGAGTTGTGGATGCGGCAATTGCCGAAGAACTGATGTTTTTTGGCATCTTTCTTCTCTTTACCTATATTCGGTGCTTTAAGCCGGAGGCTTACGGTACGGAAAAATTCATGGATTTTGGTTTTATGACCAGCATGCTGAGAAGCGACTATATGCCGCCTCAGGATTTCTGGTTCTCCGGTACGAAGCTGAACTATTATTATGTCGGACAGTATATCGCAGCCTATTTGACCAAGCTCTCCCAGGTGAAGGTATCCGATTCGTATAATCTTATGCTGATGATGGTAGGAGCTTTTACGGCGGTGCTTCCCTATTCCCTGATCTATAATGTGGTACTGCATTTTATGAGGCGCAGGGTAGAGAATGGAAAAAGATTCTCTGAGAATGGAAAAAGATTCTTTGAGAATGGTAAAGAAATATCCGGGAATGGTAAAGAATTTTCCGGGAATACGAAAGAACTCCCGAGAAAGCTCCGTTTCCTGCCCGTTCTCAGCGGTATTCTTGCAGGTGCAGGAGTATGTATAGCAGGAAATATGCATTTTCCTGCTTACCGGTGGTTTGAGCCGGTGGTGAAAAAGTTCTTCGGTATGGAGGTAAGCGGTGAAGGTAGTTGGTTCCCGGGTACTTATTGGTTTCCGGATGCAACCAGGTTCATAGGCTATCATCCGGAAACTTCGGATAAGACGATACATGAATTTCCTGCGTATTCCTTCGTACTGGGGGATCTTCATGCGCATGTGATTAACATCCTCTTTGTATTAACCGTACTTGGATTATTGTATTCCTGGCTGATGCAGAGGGAGGAGATTGGAGAGAGCAAGCCTTCCGTCTGGAAGGAAATATTTCATCCGGTCATTCTCATGCTGTACTTCTTCATTGGTTTATTTCATATGACGAATTTTTGGGATTTCCCGATTTATTATGTAGTATCGGGGGGAGTTATTCTATTTTCCAATCTGGTTGTATATAATTTTAAAGGAAAAGCCCTGTGGCTGACAGGCCTGCAGGGAGCCCTTGTTTTTGTATTATCCTATCTGGTCAGCCTGCCCTTTACCATTAATTTTGATCAGATATCCACAAAACCCTGTCTTACCGTCGCACGCACTCCTCTCAACCAATTAATTATTCTATGGGGATTGCCAATATTCGTGGTAATCAGCTTCATCGGCGCTCTAATCTCAAACCACAGGAGGGGGCGGAAGGAGGAAGAGGTAGAGCAGAAGAAGAGACAACCGGTGATTTTCCGTTTTTTGGCTTCTCTGGAGGCATCCGATCTTTTCTTTGTAGTTCTTGGTTTATGTGCGATTGGACTTGTGCTTCTGCCGGAGGTTATCTATGTCGAGGATATTTATTCCGGAGATTATAAGCGTGCAAATACAATGTTTAAGCTTACTTACCAGGCATTTATTATGTTTGGTTTATGCTTTGGGTATATTCTGCCCAGGCTTCTTGCCTACGGAAGAACGCCGAGACAGAAAAGATATGCCGCCACAGGGCTGGTACTGTTCCTGCTTACCCTGGCTTATATTCAGAATGCAGTAAATGCCTGGTATGGCAATATTTTCGATAGAAACGGCTATGAGGGATTGGATGCAACCGCATTTATGGAAACGACGATGCCGGAGGATGCGCTGGCAACGGATTGGCTGAATGAGAATATCACCGGGACGCCAGTCGTTCTGGAAGCGAACGGTGACAGCTATACCGATTATCAGAGGGTTTCCGTGATTACCGGTCTGCCGACACTTCTTGGCTGGCGTACTCACGAATGGCTGTGGAAGGGAGATCCGGAGCTTCTGGATGCAAGAGCTGCCGATATCCAGACAATCTATACCTCTGCAGAGAAGGATATGGTTCTATCATTGATACAGGAATATCATATTGCCTATATCTATGTCGGCAAGCTGGAACAGGAAAAGTACGGAACGGTCAATCACGAATTACTTAAGTCACTTGGGAGAGTTGTGTAT
>JAEZFH010000230.1 GCA_023437885.1 Bacillota bacterium
GAGAGGCAAAGGCAGGCTCATTGATTGCGTTGGGGAAATACTGGGGCTCCAGGCAGAAGCCGTTTCGTTTCCGGTATACCACCCCACATTTTCCCGCTTCATCCTTCAGAAAGTTACCGGCATAAAACTGGATTCCGGGCAGATCAGTCTCAACTTCCAGGGTGATCCCGCTTTCCTTACAGCTTACCCTGGCTGCTTTCTTCATTTTTCCGGTTTCACCGCATAATACAAAGTTATGATCATAGCCGCCCGTAAAGCGCAATTGCTCGAAATCACTGTCAATTTCCTGCCCTATTGGCTTTCCTTTTCGAAAATCCATCGGTGTCCCAGCCACCTCCGCCAGCTCCCCGGTAGGAATGGATGCTGAATCCGTTACCGGCATATATCGATCTGCAAACAGAGTCAGCTCATGGGAGAGAATACTGCCAAAGTCATGCCCGCCCAGATTGAAATAACTATGATTTGTAGGATTAAACACAGTGTCCGCATCAGAACATCCCTCATAAGTGATGCGGATTTCATTCTCTTCTGTAAGTGTATAGGCCACACGCAGGTCAAGCTTTCCTGGAAATCCCTGATCACCGTCCGGACTGTGCAAAAGAAAGGTTATCGTATTCTTTTCTTCCTCTGTCTTCTCCGCCTCCCATAACCGTAGCTGATATCCTGACGGGCCGCTGTGGAGGTTGTTTTCTCCCTCGTTAGCAGGCATACGGTACATCCTTCCATCCAATTCAAACCGGGCACCGGCAATACGGTTTGCATTGCGCCCTACGGTAGATCCAAAATAGGTATCCGTATTCTTCTGATATCCGGCAAGACTTTCATATCCCAATACAATATCCCGTTTCCTTCCCTGTATGTCAGGTACCAATAGACGGGTCAGCACCGCACCAAAATCAGATACGGTCATTTCAATGCCGTTTCGATTGCTCAGGGTATATAGATATGCACTCTTATTTTCATTTACTTTTCCAAAATATGTCTTTTTCATTTAAAAACTCCTTATTTTTGTTAGGGCTTGTAAACCGAAATGATAGTTATAACTCTCCTGCTCATCAATCACATTATCGTTAATGTAATTATAGTATACCTCTTCTGGAAAGTCAATCCCATTCCTTTTTCATCTGTTTTGATATTATTATATAAAGCTCTCCTTATTCCTTGCTGATATCAAATCTGCCCGGTAAAGGAGAGCCTCTTATTTATCTGTTTGAAGTAACATTTTCTTTTCATTCCACCGCAGCCTGAAGTTTTTTTTGCTCCAGACTTTGACTCCTAATTCATAGCTTAACCCTCGAGCAGGAACCAGGTATTCATCTCCGTAATTCCGCGGTTAGCCCGGGCATAATAAGGAATCAGGCGAAGCGGTATTTCCTTCCTCGCAAGCGCTTCTTCCGAATAAAGCTGTTCTGAAATCTCACGTACCGCAGCCTTTGTATGGATCACCGGCATCTGTGTATCACAGATTGTCTCCTGCTCCACATGGTATTCTGCCGTCCTGGATATCCGTATATCACGAAGCTCCCAGTCGTTATCCACCCGTTCGGCGCAGTAAACCAGGGGTCCCCGTGCAATCGCCGCTCTGCCGCATAAATCAGTTACGTTAGGATTGGCTTCCATAACCCTGATTTCCATCGGCAGCTCCAGGACAACGCTGTCCCCAGCAATCCAGGAACGTTTACAATATGCATAGCCGCCGATTACCGGGACAGACACTGTCTCACCATTGACTGCTATTCTCCCCTGCTTTGCCCATCCGGGTATTCTTAACGCAAGTGTATAATCCCCTTCCGTCTGCGTGGTGATTTCAATTCTGCCTTCGTAAGGGTAGTTTGTCTTTTGTACCAGTTTGATTTCCTTCTCCTTCAGTATTATGGTTCCGGATGCCTCCATATAGCAATGAGTAAAAATCACATCATCTGCGACGGAATACATATAATCAGCAATTGAGCCTACAACGCGCAGCAGATTGGGCGGGCAGCAGGAACAATCAAATACTTTCACCCTTTCCATGATCGGCAGATGCTCCTGGAGTCCTTGGGGCCGGGAGTTGTTAAAGAGATTGCGCTCTTTGTTAACCGCAAGGGGATTTTCATAGAAGAAGCTGTCTCCGGAGAGGGAGACACCGCTGAGTACCGTATTATACAGTGCCTGTTCCGCACAGTCCGCATAAATCCGGTCAGGCTCCATCAGCCACATCCGTCTGCAGAACATGGCCAGGGCAATGGAAGCACAGGTTTCATTATATGCGGTATACTCCGGCAAATCATAATCAAAGGTAAAGGATTCCCCCCGATGGGTGGAGCCGATACCGCCGGTAATATACATGCGCCTGTTGCTAATATTTAAAAACAGTGTTTTACAAACATCAAACAGTTCTTCCTCCTGATTTATCCTTGCCAGATCTGCCATACCGCTATACAGATAGAGCGCTCGTACGGAATGTCCTTCTGCAGTGTTTTGCCGGCGTACCGGCAGATGGGACTGCATATGCTCCTGGTCGGCAAAGCGATAGGTTTCATCTCTGCTGCTTTTGCCCCTGGTATTGATAAAATACTCGGAAAGCAGTTTATAACGCTCCTCTCCCGTATATTCATACAACCTCATTAAGGCAAGCTCGATTTCCTCATGACCCGGCGTATCAAACGCTGCTGAGTGCTCGACGCGAAAGACCCGGTCGATTAAATCAATATACTTAATGGCAGCCTGGAGCATCGCTGTTTTTCCGGTTGCCTTCGCATAAGCAATCGCGCCTTCCACCAGGTGTCCGGCGCAATAAAGCTCATGATCGGTCCTTCGGGTAAATCTTGCCTCCGGCTCTACAACGGTAAAATAAGCATTCAGATAGCCGTTTTCATCCTGGGTATTCACCATTCGCTCCACCAGCTCGTCCACCATCGCTTCCAGCTTCGCATCCCTCTTTTTTTGAAGAAAATAAGCCGCTCCCTCGATCCACTTGGTAACATCTGATTCCCAAAAAATATGAGGCTTATTCGGCATACCCTCCTTCCATTCAAATTTTAATGCTTCAAAGCGCCCGGTTTCCTCAAAACGGTCATACACCGCCCGGATTGTAGTCTGATGAAACAACTCCTGCTTCTCTTTCCAAAATCCGCCCGTTACATCAATTTTATCAAAAGCCACCGGGCTCGTGACGAGTTTCAGCGTTCCGGCAGTCTTCTCTGCTCCAGTTAATTTTTCCATTTCTATTATCCTCCATCATGTTATACTTCAACCGCTCTCCTGTTAAGCGGCAGCTCACAATCCCTGCTATCGGGATGCATGGTACAGGGACAGTACTTTCCCGGTCCCTTCATTCAATACCTCTGGCAGCCAGGATGCCCCTCAGGCCTTCATTCCCGTCATTGAAATTCCTTCGATCAGATACTTCTGTCCTACCAAATAGGTCAGTATACAGGGAGTGACCACAATCGTGGAGGCTGCCATCAGCAGATTCCATTTTGTTGAGTAATCCCCCTTAAACTGCAGCAATCCCACGGCCAAAGTGAATTTATCCTTTGAATTCAGATAAATGATCGGACCAAAAAAGTCGTTCCAATTGCCTAAAAAGGTAAACAGGGCTACGACAATCATGGCTGATTTGGACAGAGGCAGAATAATTTGCAGGAAAATCCTAAGCTTGCCGGCCCCGTCAATTTCCGCCGCTTCATCCAGATCATTAGGGATAGCCAGAAAGAACTGTCTAAGCAAAAAGATATTAAAGGCTCCTCCTCCCAGAAAGGCCGGCAGTATCAAAGGGATATAGGTATCCACCATATGGAGGTTTCTCCATATTAAGAACTGAGGTACAATAGTAACTGCTCCCGGCAGCATCATTGTGGTCAGAATCATCCCGAAGCAGAAGCCCCTCCCCTTCCATTTTATCCTGGAGAAGGCATAGGCCGCCATGGAAGCCGTCAGCAAAGTGCCGAAAATATTGGCTGCTACAATAACCATGGTGTTAAAAGCATACTTGGTAAAAGGTGCCGCGTTCCATGCATTGGCGAAGTTGCTCCAAAGCATTTTCGCTGGCCAGAAAATGAATGGATCCATGATATAGATATCCGTATTTTTCATAAAAGCAGAGCGTACCATCCAGTACAGCGGAATAACACAGACAAAAGCCAGCAGCCCAATCAAGAGATAGAATAAGGTTCTTCTTATATAATAGGCCGTATTTTTTCTGACAACCATTATTGATCTCCTCCTTCATTATATACCCATTTATTCGATGTTTTAAAAATAACCAAAGTTGCCAGCAATACCACGAGGAACAAAAGCCATGCCATGGCAGAGGCCTTACCCATATCCATATACTTAAAGGCCTGGCGCCACAGATTGAACACATAGAACAGGGATGCATTGTTAGGCCCACCCTCCGTAATGATATAGGCTGCACCAAAGACCTGAAGAGCTCCGATGATTCCCATCACCAGATTGAAAAACAGAGTGGAGGATACCATGGGCAGGGTCACGCTCCAGAACCTGTGCCAGGCATTCCCGCCATCGATTTCCAGGGCTTCATAGTATACTCTCGGTATATTTTGCAGCCCTGCCAAAAAGATAACCTGGGTGGAGCCTGTACTCCAGATTCCCATAAATACAATGGACGGAAGCACGCTGCTTTTATCCCAGAAGAATTTGCTTTCGGGCAAATGAAGAAAATCCAGGATCACATTAAACAGCCCGAAATCCGGATTCATAAGCAGAATCCATACAAAGCTCGATGCCACTGCCGGAAGGATACAGGGCAGGTAGAATAAGGATCGGAAAAATGCCCGGCCTACCATATCACGGTTTAACAACAGTGCAATTGCAAAGGCAAAGATCAAATTCGCAGGTACCGATAGAATGGCATAAAGCAGGGTTGCCTTCACAGACAGCCAGAAGGTGGCATCCTTCCCATCAAAAAGCGAAATGTAATTATTCAGTCCCGACCAGATTGGTTTGCTGATAATATTATATTCGCAGAAGCTGTAGTAACCACTGAGCAGCATTGGCACAAGATTCAGGAACAGAAAACCGACTACCGCCGGTAAAGCAAATGTCCAGCCGACAATATTGGATTTCGCCTTCGCATTAAGTAACTTTTTATCTTTATATATCACCCGAAATACTCCTTTCCTATGAACGAACGATTAAAACGGCAACTCCTGTACCACTCCGCCGTTTTAAGGAAAATGCGAAGAGGAGGAGCTCTTCGCATTTTCTGACACAGTTCATTTACTTATTAAAATGGTTTTGCCTATTTTCCTAAGTAACCCTTTACTTCCGCATTTGCCTGATCCTCAATTGAAGCAATTGCATCCGCGGCTGTCATTTCTCCGGACCAAAGCAAATCCAGAGCCGGGCTGATAATGTCATTGATTTTATTAAAATTCCTGATGCCGGCCACAACCGGTCTCTCTGCGGTACCATCCATCATAGGAACAACGATGGCTTCATAATAGTTTTTCGGATGCTTGTCCGTAATAAAGGACTTAATATATTCATCGGTATACTCATTGGCATTGGTCGGAAGCCATAATCCTGATTTATACAGCGGCTCGCAGGCACCTGCGGAAAGAATAAATTTTACGAATTCCCAGGCCGCATCCGCTTTATCCGTATTCATAATGCTGATACCGCCATAGGTCATGGTTGTTTTCGCTGTGGATCCCATCTTGGGAAGCGCGGCAACATTATACTCTACTCCGTCCGCCATCAAGGCAGCATTGGTCCATTGACCGTCAAAAGTCATGGCAACCTTATTGGTAGTCAAAGCCTCAGAAGCACCCGGCATGGTTTCGCTGGCTGTGGGGGTCGGCGCTACATGATATTTGTAGGTTAAATCCGCCAGCCTCTGCAATACATCGATTCCCTCTTCCGTTGCATAGCCGATTGCCGTACCGTCCGCATTCAGGTAATCTCCTCCCTTGGAATAGAGGAACGGCATATATCCGGCCCACCATTTGCTGATGGTTACTCCGTATGTAACAATGTTTTCCGGATCAAATGCAGGATCCAGTGCATTTCTGCCT
Organism: Bacillota bacterium; assembly: GCA_023437885.1. Classification (GTDB taxonomy): domain Bacteria; phylum Bacillota; class Clostridia; order Lachnospirales; family Lachnospiraceae; genus Mobilitalea. The sequence continues at coordinate 6,021 of JAEZFH010000230.1, forward strand.
TCCTTATCAATCGTGAGCTGCTGCGCAACATTTACAAAGGTATCCCAGTCCCAGGCATCCTGATAGCTGGCTGGGGGTTCCTCAATTCCATACTTCTGGAACAGGGAGGGGTTATAAAACATTGTAATATTTTCGGATCCAATTCCGTAACCCGCCATATAATCACTGGTAAGCATGTATTTAAACTGGTCCAGCATGCTGGATTGATCAAAGCTCTCATCCTTGTTGATAAACTCCTGCATATTCAGAACAATGCCTTCCTCAGCGTAATTATACATCAGACTCGCTGCATCCAGCATACATACTTCCGGCACATCATTTCCTGCAACCATGGTTGTAATTTTGGTATCATATTCATCGGGTATATTCATAACGGTTACATGAATCTTTGACTGTGACTGATTGAACTTCTCGGCAATTTCTTCATAAACCGCCAGGGTATCTCCGCCGTCCCATTCGGTAAATCGGATCTCAATAACCTTATCACTGCCTCCCCCGGCAGCTGCATTCCCTCCGGGTGTATTGGAATTGCCCGCCTCCTTGCTGTCCGCCGCTCCAGATTTTCCTGAACAGGCAGCCGTACTGAAAATCATCACTGCTATTAGTAATATACTTACCAGTCGTGTTGTTTTGATAAATATATCCTTTGGGT
>JAEZFH010000235.1 GCA_023437885.1 Bacillota bacterium
TCATAGTAGATATAATCTTTGAGGTGAGAGTGGATAGAATGTTTGCCTTCACCCCGCTGCCCAAGCCGTCTGCCAGCACCATAACAACGGAGCCGTCACAGCCTTCCACTACCTCCACATGATCCCCGCATAACTGTTCTCCATACTTGATCAGGCTGTGAAAGCCAATATCGGTACACAGATTATTCATTTCGCAGTGTCTCCTTTAGGTTTGTCAGGGCGATTTTAGTCTCCGCGGTAGTTTCACCAAGCAGGGAGGCAATCTCTTGAACCACGCGCATCTGTTTTTCAATTACCTTGTCTGTGATCTCCATGGTTTGCTTGCTGATTTGCTCCTTCTTCAGCCTTGCATTTTCTTCGGCGGTAATATCCCGCATAATGCTGATGATAATATGATAAGTCCGGTCGTAAATGATGGTTTCTTCAACATATTTCTGGTAATCGGCGAGATAGATCAATTTATCATGTACATTGCGTCCGCTGGTCATAACCTCCAGATAGGAGGCGGGATTAAGGAGGCGGACCACCGGAGCGCCCAGGATATCACTTTTATGCTTGATGTTTAGTATCTGCCTGGCAGCCCGGTTGACCTGCTGAACCTCCAATTCTTCGTTCAGGACAAGGACTCCGTTAGGCATATTATATATGATATTGTCAGAGAAGTTCTCTGCCTTTTCCTTCAGGTACGGAAGACACATGGTCAAATCCGCCTTTCCCTGAAGTACGGCGATTGCTTTATCACGGCAGGTATTATATCCGCAGCTGCCGCAATTTAGCTCCTGCTCCGGCTGGGATTTACCCATCTTGTGCAGGATTTCCAAAATTGCATTGCTCCCGGGCATTTGGTTGGGGAAGCCAAGGTAGGAGAAGTGCTTTACCAGGCGGTCCTGCTGGGGAAAATCGACGGCAAAATCCTGTTCTCTGGCAAAGCGGTTCACTCTTACAAAATCAGTAAGAGGCATTCTGTGCTCCTTATCCATGGCAGGTCCTCCGATACAGCTTCCGGAGCAGGCAGACATCTCAATAAAGCAATTGCTGATCTCTCCCTTGATTATATTATTTAAGGCTTTCATGCAGTTGTCTATTCCGTCGATTGCAATAAAGTCATAATCCAGCTCTTCGGTGAACATGGAGCGTATGATACCGCCGGGAATGGGAAATAATCTGGCCCTTCCCTGAGAAGAGGATGAAGATGAGGCCGGAGTCAAGGCTGGAGATATAGTATTGTCAGCAGGAAGAACAGTAATATTTTCTTCCTTTAACCAAGCAGACAGCTCTTCAAAGGTCAAGGCGCAATCAACAATACCGGGATATAGTTCGGCTTCTTCCTTCTTGGATATACACGGACCGAGAAACACGGTATATGCCCCGGGATGCTCTTCCTTCAGCTTCATGCAGTGAGCTTGCATCGGTGAAAGTACCTGGGCGAGGTAAGGAATTGCCTCAGGATAATATTTTTGAATCAATACGTTAACCGTATGGCAGCAGGAGGAAATAATCGCTTTTCCTTCTCCGCTGCGGATCATTGCTTCATACCGGCTTTTTACGATGGTAGCTCCGATTGCGGTTTCCTCTGTTCCAGCAAAACCCAGCTTTTGCAAAGCTTTGGCGAGAGAGGAAAGATCTGCTCCCTCATAATTTGCGATAAAGGAGGGAGCCACACTGGCATAGACCGGCTTCCCGGAAGCCAGCAGCTCTCTGGCAATCCCGATATCGCTGCGAATTTGCTTTGCATTCTGAGGACAGGCAACAAAGCATTCACCGCACAGGATGCATTGCTCTTTGACAATATTGGCCTGATGATCGGAGAAGCGGATTGACTTTACGGGACAGTGACGGATGCATTTGTAACAATTCTTGCAATTGGATTTCTTAAGCTGTATGTAGTGGTTCATTGATATCTCCATTCTGTCGAAGTGCTGCAAATTTGATTAAGGTGTCAAAAGGTGAGTAACGCATCGTATGCATTTGTACTAATTAAGCTGCGGAGCCTAGCTTGACAAACGAGTCTGTACATCAATATCTTATATTAGAACAGCGCTATCGGCGTTTTGAAACCATATTCTATTTTAGGATGTGAAATCAAACCCTTCACATTGGGCAGACACTATTTTTTACAAATTGAACATGTGAAATAATTAATTTTGAAAACCCAGATTTTTAATCTCGGCCTTCTAAATTAGATATAAGGAAATGCGGGTTACATTCTGGATAAAACATCCTTCTCAAAGAAATTGGAAAAGCTATCTCTGGAGATACCGCAGATAATTTCATCGTCGATTTTAACGGTAACACCATCTGTACAGCGTCCAAGGCAGAAGGCAGCAGAAAGAGTAATCTTATCCTCAAGCTGATGCTCAGTAATTGCATCCCTTAAAAGTTGTATAATATCATAAGAACCCTTGATATGGCAAGAGCTGCCGACACAGACATAGATATTCATAATTCAAACCCCTTTCATTCTATAGCGAATTACTTAAAATTTTGAAAGCTTGTTAATTCATTAACGAGCAACCTTAGTATAATTCATTGTTAAAAAAGTGTCAATGTGTAAAAGTACCGGAATTATGCAATTCCCACAATATTACATATGTAAAAGGCTGAGTTGGAGGGAGAAATATAAAAACAAGAAACATAAGTATGAGAGTTAAATGCGGTAGGAAATGGATTGAATTCAGAGAAGAACAGAGGTATAATATGGAAAATAAGCTGTCTGAAGATGTATCTTCGGAGGATTGAGGGGAAGAAGAAAATGAAGCAATTGAAACAATATTATTATCAGATCATGAATATAATTGCAGTGATGGTAACGGTAATCTTCGATGTCTGTACTTATTCCAGGCTCCCGCAGAAAATTGCAACACAGATCAGTTTTCACGGTGACCGGGTAAATACAATGCCAAAGCTGGTATATATGCTGACTACAGTAGGAATTATGGTTCTCCTGTTTGCTTTTGGCTATTCCAGAGATAAAGCAGTTCGAATTAAATATACTGTAGTAAATATAGTTCTTCTGATTGCCAATATCATAATGATTTCCATGCAATTGTAATCCGAATCAGGTGTCATATGAAGCAGAAGATTGAGGAGAAATGCCAATACGGTAAAATGCCAATACGGAATATGGGAACATAGTAGGCAAATATAAAATAAGACTGGGAGCAGAAGGGCTGGCAGATGCATTAAAATTGCAGGGACCACCCTTCGTTTCCGGTCTTATTGCGTGCTTGCAATTGAATTAGGAAACTACCAAGAAAGCAGAAAACATATGGAGGAAATTCTGCTTCTATAATCCAAGATACATTGCATTGAGCTGAAGGACCTTAGCCATAGCCTCCTGGCCCGGAGCCCCAATGGTATTGCGTTTATTCACACAGGCAGTCAGGCTGATGGCAGAGTAGATGTCCTCATCAAATACCGGACTGATTTGCCGGTATTCCTCCAGACTCATCTGTTCCAGCGAGATGTCTCTGTCAATGCAATAAAGGACAAGTTGGCCTACGATTCCATGGGCATCACGAAAGGGAACACCCTTGGTAACCAGATAGTCAGCAGCATCTGTAGCGTTGGTAAAGCCGTTTTTTGCGCTCTGAGCCATAGCCTCCTTGTTGAATTTCATGGTAGAGAGCATACCGTTAAAAAGTGTGAGACAGCCCTTGACCGTATCGATTGCGTCAAAGGTGAATTCCTTGTCCTCCTGCATATCCTTGTTATAAGCCAGGGGGAGGCCCTTCATTACGGTCAGCAGGGACATCAGTGCGCCGTATACCCGTCCGGTTTTACCCCGGATCAGTTCCGCGATATCGGGGTTCTTCTTCTGCGGCATAATACTGGAGCCGGTAGAATAAGCATCATCCAACTCAACAAAACGGTATTCGTTCGTGTTCCATATAATAATCTCTTCGCAAAACCGGCTTAAATGCATCATGATGGTGGAAAGGGCACTGAGCAGTTCAATGAGATAATCCCGGTCCGATACACTGTCCATACTGTTCAGGGTTGGACCTTCAAAGCCCAGCAGCATAGCGGTAAGATCACGGTCCAGAGGGTAAGTAGTTCCTGCAAGGGCACCGGAACCAAGCGGAGACAGATTCAAACGCTTAACGATATCCTCCAGTCTCTGTCTATCCCGCTTCAACATCTCAAAATATGCCCCGGTATGATGTGCCAGCGTTACCGGCTGCGCCTTTTGAAGATGGGTAAAGCCGGGCAGGAAGGTATCGGTATTCTCCTTCATAATAGAATGGAGAGATATCATAAGCTCTTTGAGTAATCCATCGATTTCCCCGATTTCATCCCGGGTGTAGAGCTTCATGTCTAATGCTACCTGATCGTTTCTGCTTCTTCCGGTGTGCAGCTTCTTACCGGCCTCACCGATGCGGCTGATCAGGTGGGCTTCCACAAAGCTATGAATGTCTTCATGCTCCATGCCAATTTCCAGACTGCCGTTTTGAATATCCGTCATAATTTGTGAGAGTTCGCGGATAATCTGCTCCTTTTCCGTGTCCGAAAGGATTCCCTGCTGGGTCAGCATTGTCACATGGGCAATGCTGCCTTCAATATCTTGCCGGAAGAATTTCTGGTCGAAGGAAATGGATGCATTAAAATTATGCACCAGTTGATTTGTATCCTTTGTAAAACGTCCGCCCCATAGCTTCATCGTTAACCTCCATCATGAGTGTAATATTACCGGATTGAAATCCTTTTACGTAATCAGAAGGAAAGAACATCCTGTGGCAATTGCGATACAGGAAGAGCATGCTCTTCCTGTATTCAAACTGCATGGTATGAAAGAACGCCTTCAATATTAAGAAAGGATAAAGAGCAGGCTCCGATAACTTAGATTGCTACTATATTACCTTTTTTTTGTCAGGAAAGCAAGATGAAAATTATAATTATGCAAAAAATATAATTATAATACATATATGAAACAGCGAATTATTATTAATGAGGCAATTGCCTTAATCACATTTCTTGTCAAGATAGCAGAAATGGCAAGGGATTGCAGCATTTACTCATTGAGAAATAGGAAGCTCCCATGGCAGGAATGAGTCTACAGATTGTATAATTTTTCATACTTCTCTTTTAGATAAGCAATGTAATAATCCGCATTAAATTTTTCATCGCATACATCCATGAGCAGCTCGTTGGTATTTTTTACGGCACCGTGCTTATGAATGCTGTCCCTTAAGAACTCACGGATCGGAGTAAGATTTCCTTCCTTCAGATATTGGTCAAGAGGCATCTTCGCCTTCATACAGGCATAAATCTGGGAGGCTGCTGCGGTCCCTACCGCATAGGAGGGGAAGTAACCGAACTCGCCGCAAGACCAGTGGGTATCCTGCAGGATTCCTTCCGTATCTGTGGCCGGAGTGATCCCCATATAATCCTGGTATTTTTGATTCCATATCCGTGGAAGCTCCTGAATATCGACCTCCTCTTCAAATATCATTTTCTCGATTTCATAGCGGATGATGATATGGAGGCAGTAGGTGAGCTCGTCCGCCTCGGTCCGGATCAGGCTGGGGGCGGCTTTGTTAATCCCCTGGATAAAATGCTCCAGAGAGATATTGCTCAGATTCTCCGGATAAGTATTCACTAGTTTATCGTAAATGGGCTCCCAGAACTCCTGGCTCCTTCCAATGAGATTCTCGTAAAAGCGGGACTGGGATTCATGCATTCCCATGGAGGCACCGCCGCCCACCAGGGTCTGTGTAATAGAATCATCAATATTCATCTCATAGAGTGCATGACCGCATTCGTGGATGGCAGAGAACATGGCACTTTCCAGATTATTCTCATGATAGTGGCTGGTAATTCTGACATCATGGTTATGAAGCTGTATTGTGAAAGGATGGGCACTTTCCGCAATAACGCCCCGGTTAAAATCAAAGCCCACATAGCCGCTCAAGAATCTGCAGAACTCCTTTTGTTTGGCAATATCATAGGAAAGGAAATTATAGTCTTTATCAATGGTATCCGTCTTTTTAGCAACCGCCTGAAGCAGTGGGATCAGCTCTTTTTTAACCTTTTCAAAAAAAAGATCCAGATCCTCCATCAGAAAGCACTCGTCAAAATCACTGAGGAGCACATCATAAGGTCTTTTCTTGCCTTTGGCACGGTAACCGGCAATTTTTTTCTTATATTCTATGATTTTATTCAAATAAGGAGCAAAATCATCATAATTATTGTCCTTTTTAGCTTTGGCCCATTTTCGGTTTGCAATGGAGGTTAATTCATTAAAAGCACGATATTCCTCCGGGGGGATACTTTCCAACTGCTCATAGGTTCTGCCCAGCTCCCTGACAATTGCTTTCTGGGTGGGTGTCAGTTCTTCCTGCTCCTTCTCCTCCTGAAGCTTTTTCAAGAGCTTGCGGACATCATCATTAATTAAGCTCTTCATATATTCATCGGATAGAATACCGATAACCTTCGAGGTATACTGGGCTGCCTCAAAGGGGGCAGCGGTCTGGTCGTCCCATTCAAAGAGACATCGGGCTGAATGCAAGGCCATGGACCTTTCAAGAAAGGGCTGAAGTTTTTCAAATGTTTTGCTCATATGTTTTCCTCCGATTATTTTGTATAAGTGTTTCAAGAAGTGATATCTTAGATATTCCTAAATATTATTTAAATGATGAAATAGAAAGCTGTCATACAATAGTATATCAATTTTCGGACACTATAACAATCAAAATAATACCAAAATATAGAAGAGCAGGTGGTTGGAAGTTTGATTTTATGCTTGCCAGGATTGGTGATATTGGTTAAAATATGTTTAAACGGATACCATAATATACCTGTTTCTGTGACTTGAATCACAGAAATTCATTCAAGGGTTGTTATACTTAAATTTAAGTACAGATGAAGTACAGAACAGATAGGAATAGTTTCCCAAAAGGTATACTTTAATAAAGGATGTAAATAATAAAAAAGAATGCTATGACTTATGTTCATTAATAGAGTGGAAGGAAGGTTTTTAATGCTCGAGTCATAAAATATGAAAAAGCCGGAAAGGATGGATTTACAATGAAGAATATGGTGATTGAAAAAGTGATAGGAAGAGAAATTCTTGACTCCAGAGGCAACCCTACGGTTGAAGCGGAGGTTACACTGGCTGACGGCAGTATGGGAAGGGCAGCGGTTCCCTCAGGTGCATCCACCGGAGCCTTTGAAGCAGTGGAGCTTCGGGATGGAGATAAGAGCAGATATCTGGGCACCGGCGTAAAGAAAGCAGTAGAAAATGTTAATTCGGCAATTGCCAATGATATCCGGGGTATGAACGCTCTGGATCAGGGTGAGATCGATGCAAGAATGATTGCTTTGGATGCAACACCCAACAAGGGTAAGCTGGGTGCCAATGCTATTCTCGGAGTTTCCCTGGCAGTAGCTAAGGCAGCAGCAGCCTCGCTGCATCTTCCGCTGTACCGTTATCTGGGCGGAGTGAATGCCAAGACACTTCCGGTTCCGATGATGAATATTATTAACGGCGGAAAGCATGCGGACTCCAGCCTGAATATTCAGGAGTTCATGATCATGCCCGTAGGGGCAGAGAGCTTCTCCCAGGCCCTGGAGCATAGTGCAACCGTATTCCATACGCTGAAGAAGCTTTTGAAAAATGATGGTTTTGTTACCGCGGTCGGTGATGAAGGAGGTTTTGCTCCGAAGTTCGGAAGCGATACCCAGGCGCTGGATTATATTGTGAAGGCGATTGAAGCAGCAGGGTACCGTCCCGGAGAGGATTTCTATATAGCCATTGATGCAGCAGCCACGGAGATGTATGATGAAGCCGAAAAAGCAGGCAGAAAGGGAGATTATCTTTTCTGGAAAGCAGGAGAATATAAGACTGTGGAAGAAATGGTAGATTTCTGGGATCAGGTTTGCAATAAGTATCCGGTCATCTCATTGGAGGATGGTTTGGCAGAAGAGGACTGGAAGGGCTGGAAGCTTCTTACCGAACGTCTTGGAAAAAAGATACAGCTGGTGGGCGACGATTTGTTCGTAACCAATACCAGCCGCATCCGTGAAGGTATCACTCAGGGGATTTCCAACTCCGTACTGATTAAATTTAACCAGATCGGTTCCCTCACAGAAACGCTGGATGCCATTGAGATGGCTAAGAATAACCGTTGGACGGCAGTAGTATCCCATCGTTCCGGTGAGACCGAGGATGTAACCCTGGCGGATATTGCCGTTGCTACCAATGCAGGACAGATCAAGACAGGGGCACCCTCCAGAACGGACCGTGTTGCCAAATACAATCAGCTGCTTCGTATCGAGCAGGAGTTGGGCGGTTCGGCAAGATATCTCGGCAAGGATGCTTTCCGCGTGTTCTAAAGAAAGTACTGTGATAACTAAAAGGGAAGCCTTCTACGGCTTCCCTTTATCGCGTCTGTCAATCCTCAGAGGAACTGAGCTAATCCCATGTAATTGCAGTTATCCGGCTATGTTATTGTATTCCTGTTTCGCTTTATTGCTGCAGGCAGGCGGAGATTTCATAAGGAGCTCCGTGACCGGGATAAATGGTCTTCACATTATATCTTTTGATAATATCCCAGCTGTCATCAATAACAATATCATCATAAGCTTCGGACAGATTCAGATTGGGAAGATCTCCGACAAAGGCGCAGCAATCATCCAGAATCAAGCTGATACTGTCATCACTGTGACCCGGAGTGGAGATAAGTTCTCCGCTAAGCCCGATTGTCTTGAGAAAATCTCTGCTTTGAGACTCGCTCATAACCAGGTTGCTGCCGGCAGTGATATCCTTAAAGTTAGCCTTTGGGTTCTTCTTAAAGAACAGATTCAGCTTATTGAGATAGGGGACCTGATATTCATGCAGAAGCAGGGTGGTTCCCAAATCCTTAAGATTCTGGGCAAGTCCTGCATGATCCGGGTGAAAATGGGTAACCGCCAGATAATTGATCTCGTTAACACAGATATTGTTCTGATTCAGAAGCTGTAATAGCTGTGCAAAGGTATCCGGCCAACCTGTATCAATCATCAGCCATCCGTCTCCGGCAGGAAGCAGATAGCTGTTTGTTGATTTATGGACTAAAGTAATGATGTTCACTAATTCTTACCTCTGTACTTTCATTCATGCTTAATTTCATATGGTTCAACTATCTGAATGCGATAAGACTTGACTATATTACCGCTGATGGGCTTAAAGCTCCGATCCACGCATAGGCTGGGATCCTGCTGATAGGGCATGTTATCATAAATCAGCCAGTTTTCCCACATGGAATCATCATAGGGTTTCATCTGCGGAGTATGTATCTCTTTTTTTGTGTCCACGTCAACACCTCTCATATTGAATATAAGGTAACTATATAACGAATTCGGCGGGATTTCAAGTAGGTGCTTAAGCCTGGGTGATATTTTTTGTATTACTTTTTCGCTATATTTAGACGGGCATTTACTTTCTTCTGAAGCTCCACCACCACAATCGGAACAAAGGCCAGAAGCAGGGTGATGGCCCATTGTCTTAAGGTCAGGGGCACCACCTGGAAGATACCGGCAAGGGTGGGAACCGTTATAACAATAATCTGTAAAAAGGCACAGATGAGGAAGGAATAAACCAGTTTACGGTTGGTAAGCAATCCGATATCAGCCAGGGAATGCTCACTGCGCATGTTGAAGGAATGGAACAGCTGTGACAGGCTTAATACAGCGAAGGCCATCGTCCGCCCCACCCATGGAACATAGGTTGCAGCATCCGTTACGGTTGCACCCAGGGAGAAGGGACGGAACAGTCCCGGGGTATCATAGTAGTGAAAGCCGATAACAAAGGCCAGAAGTGACAGGGAACCGATCATGATACCCTCCAGAACAATTCTCAGGGCAAGACCGTCGGCAAACATTCCCTTGCTGGGTGAGACCGGTTTCTTATACATAATGTCCTTTTCAGCCGGTTCCACTCCAAGAGAGATGGCCGGCAGGGAATCGGTAATCAGGTTAACCCACAGTAATTGAACGGCGACCAGAGGGGTTGGCAGTCCGAGAAGAATTGCAACAAAAATCGTTAGGATTTCTCCGATGTTGCTGGAAAGGAGGAAATGCACCGCTTTTTTAATATTATCATAAATACCGCGCCCTTCCTTTACGGCAGCGACAATCGTAGCAAAATTATCATCCAGAAGGATCATATCGGCTGCATTCTTGGCCACATCCGTTCCGGTAATTCCCATTGCACAGCCGATATCCGCCGCATTCAGGGCCGGAGCATCGTTTACTCCGTCTCCGGTCATGGCAACTACCTCACCCCTGGACTGAAAGGCCTTCACAATACGGACCTTGTGCTCGGGGGACACTCTGGCAAACACACTGAACCGGTAAATATTATCAGCCAAATCTTCATTGCTCATCACTGACAGCCGGTCTCCGGTGATGGCTTCCTCATTCTCGGTAAGGATTCCTAAATCTCTGGCAATTGCCTGGGCAGTCAGAACATGGTCACCTGTAATCATTACAGGCTTGATACCGGCCTGGCGGCACATAGCAACCGCTCCCCGGACCTCTTCCCTGGGGGGATCGATCATACCGATCAGGCCGATGAAGGTCAGATCCTTCTCCAGATCATTTTTATTGATTTTTTTAAAATTATCCGGCAAATTTTTATAAGCGACAGCAATGACCCGGAGCGCATTGGCTGTCATGGATTCGTTTACAGAATTCAGCCGTTTCTTTTCCCTGCTGGTGAGAGGATGCTGCTTGCCGTCCCGGTAATAGCTGGCACACCGTCCCAGCATGAAATCAAAGGCCCCCTTAGTGATACTTCGATAGCCCTGTTCCGGGGAGCTGTGGACGGTAGTCATAAGCTTTCTGGAGGAATCAAAGGGAATTTCAAATACTCTGGGATGAGTACGGTCGAGCTCGTTTTTATCAGTGCCGGCATGGTAGGCAGCCAGGACCAGTGCCTTTTCCGTCGGTTCTCCATTCAGGGAGATAAAGTCTTTTTCAACATTTAAAATAGCGTCATTGCATAGAGCGGCATGGGACAGGAGAAAGGAAGCGAAGCTGCTTTTTGCTTTTTCTGCTCCGTCCAGTGAACAGATTTGGGTAACGGTCATTACATTCTGGGTCAGGGTTCCGGTCTTGTCGGAGCAGATTACGGTGGCACTGCCCAGGGTTTCAACAGCAGGAAGCTTACGGATTACTGCATTCTTCTTTGCCATTCTTTGTACGCCAAGGGAGAGCATAATGGTAACAATGGCAGGCAGTCCTTCAGGGATGGCGGCTACTGCAAGACTGACCGAGGTCATGAACATATCAAAGACCGGAAGGTGCTTGAACAGTCCCATAACAAATATCACGCCGCAGATTAACAGAGCTGCAATACCCAGAACCTTGCCGGTGCTTGCCAGACGCTTCTGCAATGGGGTCATGGGAGTCTCTTCCTCCATGATCAGCCGGGCAATGTGTCCAACCTGGGTAT
>JAEZFH010000243.1 GCA_023437885.1 Bacillota bacterium
AAGCTGTAGTTGAAGCTTAGTCCCACCTGGCTGATAAAGGCAAAAACGAGTAAAAAATAGATCTGCCCGGATTCGAAGATATGAAACGGAGATTGTCTCTTGTTTTTCTTTTTGTCACTGTCTGGTCCGGCAGCATGAGGGAGGCTGCTTACGGAAAGCTTCTCCGTTTCATCCTTCGGGAGCAGGCGGACAAACAGGAACAGAATAAAGAAGCTGATACAGCCCATGGCAAAAGCCAGATCAGGATTTTGCCTGACAATGATTCCGGAAAAGATTACGAATACGGCATAGCCAATGGTTCCACCCATTCGAATTTTGGAAAAATCCAATTGGTTTTTATGGGCGCTTCGCAGAATAATTGCATCACTCAAGGGCACCAGCGAGGTATTAAAGACGGCCAGCAGGGTAGAGGCAATCAAGAAGGAAGCAAAGGACTTACCGATATAAAAGCTCAGAATGGCCAGGGCGTTGCCGAGGACAACAATGGAGAGTACACCCTTGCGTTTTCCTGTTTTATCACTGATTACTGCCCAGATCGGCTGTATCAGAATGGAGATGACCGGACCGATGGTCAGAAGAATGCCGATTTCAACTGCATTAATGCCTGCTTTCGAGAAATAGGAGCTTAGGTAGGGAGTATACATGGAAAAGGATATATAGATGAATGCATTGATCATAAGCAGATTTAAGCCGGTTTTATTGACAGTGAATTTCTTCATAGGTAATCTCCTCGTCTGTGTTGATATAATGATTAAAGTATAAACAGGAAAGCATAGGCGTGCATCTGCATAGGACTGTTACAGAAAGACGTGTAATATATCAAATGATACATGATGTTGGAACAAATGAAAAGAAAAATAAATCGTGCTTCATACATCTTTTATTCTGGATATCATTTGTGGTAAAATAGACAAGAAATCTTAGAGAAGTGCCAGGATGGGCAGTTTGAATTATGACAGCGTAATTCACAAAGAGAATGTCACGCAAATTCACAATGCAGATTTTGTTTCGATGTCCGAATTCGCAGTTCCCGGCAGAACGGAGTAATCTATTATGAACTATAAGGTAGTATTTAAAACGGCAATGCTGGCAGGTGAAATCATGGCGCAGAGCGGAGCCGAAACTTATCGGGTAGAGGATACGATGATACGAATTCTAAAATCCACGGGCCTTACCTCGGTGGAGGTCTATGCAACTACCACGGGTATTGTCGCAACCTTGTCGGACCCTTCCATTGAAGCGGTTACCGGCGTAAAAAGAATTACCAACCGGTCCAATAATCTGAGCCGGATTAATGATGTAAACCAGATTTCTCGAAATATCTGCGACGGGGTAATCACTGCTGCGCAAGCCTGTGAAAAGCTGGAGCAGATAAGATACAGCAGAACCTATTCCAATATGACGATCACTATAGCAACCATTATATCCATGGGCGGCTTTGTCGGATTGTTCGGAGGATCATGGCTGGACTGCATTCTTGCCGGAGTCAACGGCATTTTCATTGTTCTGATCGGGAAATTTGCTGATAACCGGATAGGGAGTGCCTTCATTATTGATATGGCGAAAAGCTTTGTCGTTGCCTTTATGACTATGGTTTTTGCGAAATATATTGCCGGAGCTGACCGCAGTTTGATAATCATAGGCTCGATCATGCCGCTGGTACCTGGGATACCGATTACGAATGCCATTCGGGATACGCTCCAGGGGGATTACAGTTCCGGAACGGCCAGAGCCGTAGAAGCCTTTGTCATATCACTGGGGATTGCGGTGGGAGTTGGCCTCAGTATGGGCTTCTTTAATTTCATAGAAAGGATGTTTTAATATGCTTATACAGGGAATCAGTGCTTTTTTCGCAACGGCAGCCTTCTCCATCCTGTTTTATCTGCCGAAAAGGTATATTATTCATGCGGGTATGACCGGAGGGTTGGGCTGGTTTATCTATCTGGTGAGCCTTGAATATATGAACGACAAGGTGCTTGCAACCTTAACTGCAACACTGCTGGTGGCTTTGGCAGCCCACATTTTAGCAAGAGTATATAAGACACCGGTGACCATGTTTTTGATACCGGGAGTAATTCCCTTTGTTCCCGGTGCGGGGATGTATCAGATTGTACTCAGTATCGTAGAGGGGAATGTGGAACGCACTTCCTTCTACTTCTTTGAAACCTTGCAGATTGCAGGGGCCATTGCCCTGGGCATTTTCATCATTGACACCTTCTTCAGGAAAAAGGGCAAGGGGCCTGTTAAACCTAATTCGTAAAATTAAGCAGTTTTTACGATGGAATAATATAAGGACAAAGAGGATTGCTGCACGGTAATCCTCTTTGTTATTCAGGCGGAGTCTAAATCACTTGCCATAGCCATTTATGCATTTTCCGGCACCAGTTATCTAATTTCTCTTGGAGATTCAAAAATACTTCATTATAATATTTCAAAAGGGGGATGACAATGCTTGTAATAGGAATATGCGACGGCGATACCGCCGTTCGTGTTATGCTCTCCAATTTCATAAAAAGGTACCGAGAGGAAACAGGCTTGAACATTCAAGTCCTTTCTTATGATAACGGCGAAAAACTGCTGCGGCATTATCCCCTTGAGATGGATTTGATCTTTCTTGAAATACCATTTGCAAAAATGAACGGGATTGAAATTGCGAGGCGTATCCGGAAAGCGGACACACAGGTTGGAATCGTATTCTTAACAACTGTTTTGAATCATGTGCTGGAGGCTTATGAGGTACGTGCGGATAATTATTTAATAAAACCGCTGCGCTATTCCCGGTTTTTGGAGGAAGTGGAACAGGCCCGTATGCGCCGGGGGCAAAATAGATTTTTTATCGAAACAAATACAAATGGTGTTTATAAAATCTATGCGAAATCCATCTGCTTTATAGAAACGGAAGAGCACAACACCCGTATCCATACGGAAACGGCTTCAATTCTAAGCTATAAACGCATGAAAGAACATGAGCAGATATTATTTGAGCAATATTTTATCCGCTGTCACACCGGTTATATTGTAAACCTTTTATTTATGGAAAAGATGGAAAAAAGCGATCTCGTTCTGGCAACGGGCCAGCGCATTCCGGTCAGCCGGCAAAGACGTACAAAGGTGTTAGAGGGGATAAGAGAATTGTATTCCGAGGGGGTGGAGAAATGAAAAAAATCAAAGAGAATATTCTGACGGTCGGATGGTCGATTAAGCTGGCCTTTCACATCAATGCCGGTATTTTACTTGGCTGGGGATTTTTAAGCATTATGCTTTCGATACTGCCGGCGATTGCGCTTAATTACAACCGGCAGACGGTATCGATCATCTCAAGCTACCTTTCAACGGGAAGCGGAAGTTACCAGGATGTGGTTTTATCAATCCTAATTCTTGGAGTAATTCTCACTGCCGTAGGCATCTCGAAGCGTATAAACGGTAATTTCCTATATTTTATCATGTATGACGCTTACTATTTCGGACTGGAAGAACACATGATGGATATTGTCCAGCGAATAGAAATTAAAACCCTTATGGACAAAAAATACCGCGATGACCATCATGCGGTAATGGGGAGATGCGGAGCCCTGGCGGACTTCATGAGCTCAGGCTGCTTATTTCTTTCCAAATTGGTAGGAGCGGTTTCACTTTTAATTGTCGCCGCCCAAACTTCTCTTGTTATTTTCTGTATTTCCACAGGGTACATAATTGCAATACTGCTTTTGAACTATCTGTCCGCCGACCGACTGAGATGGGACGGGCGGCCGTACAACGAAGCATCACGCCTTTCCAATCATTATCAGGGCTCGGTTATGTCCTCCGGCGTAGCAAAGGAGCTGCGCGTATATGATTTGGGAAAAGAGACGATTGAAAAATGGGATAAATCATATGATAAAATTGAGGAGATAGACAGGAGATATGTTAAGGTACGCCAGCTTGTCACCCTGATTAGCGGCATCGGATTTTATGTTTTTATGACAGGAATGATGGCTTATTGCATTTACCGGGTAGCGGATGGTGGCATGTCTGTGGATGTGTTTCTCATGCTTTATGTGATGGGGCAGAGTATAAGCGAAGTTACACAGATTCTCTCCTCCAGCTTTCAGGAAGCCGACAGAGGATTGTATTTTCTAAATCTGCAGCGTAAATTTCTAAAGGCTGTTCCCAAAACCGCAGAAGACTGGACGGAGGGCTTTGAACCTGCCGGCGAGGACGTAGTATTCGAAGCGGATTCAATATGCTTTTCCTATGACGATGAACATGAGGTTTTGAGCAGCTTGTCTTTCAAAATAAACAGGGGTGAAACCATCGCCCTTGTGGGTGTGAACGGGAGCGGCAAGACAACGCTTGTAAAGCTTCTGATAGGATTGTTTGCTCCTGCAAAGGGCAAGCTCAGTTTTTATGGAAAGCCGTATGACAGCCGCACGCGCGGAGCAGTGATTCAAAAAGTAGGAATGTTTTTTCAGGACTTTCACATATTTCATGCCACTCTGCGGGAAAATGTCGGGTTCGGGGATTTAAAGAATCTTGGGAATACAGAACGAATCCGACTTGCAATGCAAAAGGGCGGAGCGGAGAAGCTCCCATCCCGCTTTCCGAAAGGCTTGGAACAATGGCTCCTGCGCAATGTTATGAAAGACGGAGCCATGCTCTCCGGCGGTGAGAAGCAGCGTGTGGCAGTGTCCAGAGCACATATGAGCGATAAGGAAATATTGATTTTTGACGAGCCTGCCGCGGCTCTTGACCCCATCGCCGAGATGAAGCAATTTGAAGCCATACGTGAAAAAATAGAAGGCAGGACGGCGATACTTATCAGCCATCGGGTCGGGTTCGCACGGCTTGCGGACAGAATTATCGTATTGGATGCCGGAAGACTTGCGGAAGCAGGCACGCATGAGGAGCTGATGTCACAAGGCGGGATTTATGCCGGATTCTTCCATGAGCAGGCCCAGTGGTATGAAACGGAAGGAGGCGAAACACATGAGTAAGCTGAAAACAATTGTGAAAGCCTTTAAGATCAGCATAAAAATTAAAGGCGCGGCGTCGATGGCAGTCAGCCTTCTTGGATTTCCCGCCGCACTTCTGCCTGTTCTGCTGGCTGGCCGATTAAGAGCGCTCACAGATGAATTGCAGCTTCTGATGGGTTCAAAGGGGAGTGCTGCTCCCGCATTGACGGTATTTGCTTTACTGGCAGGATTATACGTTGTACAGGTTATCATCACGAATTTGGGGCAATACACAAATGGTCTGGATGAAATAAAAATTCAAAGGTATATCAAGCATACCATCATGCGCCATAAATGTGAGGTGCGGTATAAGTATATTGAGAATTATGACGATTTTCAAAAGCGCATCGCTTTTACCGAGGAGTTTGCGGGATTTACAATGGCAAGATGCATTGGAAGCATGATAACAATCCTACAGCTGTTTGTGTCATTTATTGGAGCAGCCTTTGCTCTATGGGGCATTAGTCCAATCATTGTTATTATTCTTTTTGTCACAAGTATTCCGGCGGCGGTTCTCGCTTATTTACAACAGGATGAAACCTTTCGTGTCAGGACAAAATGGATGGAAGAGGGAGCGCTTGCGATTCATTATTTTTCTCTGATGGCCGGGAATAGTTCACTTGACGGGCTGCAGGAGATACGGCATTTCGCTTTGTTCGATTACTTAAAAGCGCGGTGGCGGGCAATTGCCGATGAATATATCGGCAAGAAGAATAAGGTGATGGTAAAACATGTAAAGTATAATACTGCCGCTGATTTTCTTAGAAGTGCGGTTTATATCGGGATCCTGTTGCTGGCGGCCTGGTCAATCTACAAAAATCCTGCCATTGGTTTGGGCGCCTTTACCTTAGTTTTCGCACTGTCCGGACAGCTGCAAACGGTTACAGGAGATTTTTTGGTGGGTATTATGGTGCTTGCCCAAAACATTCCCTATATGCAGGAGTTTTTTTACCTGGAGGAGCTGGAACGCGAGCCGTATGAGAGTGAAGAGGACAGTCCGCAGAATTCCGGTGATATTTCTTTTGAGAATATTAACTTTTCGTATCCCAATTCGGATGCAGAGGTGTTAAAGGAGATTACCGTCAAAATAAAAGAAGGTGAGAAGATTGCCGTTGTCGGAGAAAATGGAAGCGGCAAATCAACGTTTATCAGTCTGCTTTGCGGAATGTTTGCCCCCAAAACAGGCAGTATCAGCATTGGAGGCGTTAATGTTTCTGCCAATCCTACGGCAGCGCGCAATATGATTTCCGTTGTCTTTCAAGACTTTGCCCATTACGAAGCAAGTTTAAGAGAAAATATTACGATTTCAGATAAAAACCGCAATGCAAGTGATGAGGAAATAATGGATTTATTGAAAAGAATTAATGTAAGTGATGTGGTGGAAGAACAGCCCCATGGGCTTGATGAGATGGTCGGTTCTTTTTCTGATAAGGCAAATAATCTCTCCGGAGGCCAATGGCAGAAAATTTCCATAGCACGGGCCGCATACCGGGAAAGTGCAAGGATAATGATTCTTGACGAGCCGACCTCTGCACTGGATCCCATTGCCGAAGCCCAATTATATAGGAATTTTGCAGAATTGACCGGAGAGAAGACAACGATACTCATTTCCCATCGGCTTGGTATTACAGCCATTGTTGACAGAATTCTTGTGTTCAAGGACGGCGAAATAATTGAAGATGGTTCTCACAGACAGCTGATGGCACAAAACGGCCATTATGCGGGAATGTATCGGGCACAGGCTCAGTGGTATGCTTAATCCTATGGATCAGCGGTTAATCAGCCGGTACTGTGTCGGAGTCATTCCCACGTACTGCTTAAATTGGCGCATAAAATGCTCCTCATTCTCATAGCCGCACCTGACAGCGATATCACGGATGGTATCGCTGGTCGCAATTAATGAGGTTTTTGCATATTGGAGCTTGCAGGAAATAACGTCGGCTATGCAGGTGGTTCCAAAGGCCTGCCGATATAGCCGCTGAAAATGAGAGGGGCTCAGATTTACCTGGCGGGACAGGCGTGTTACGGTCCACTTCTCTTCGGGATGGCGATAAATCAGGGAACGGAGATTCAGCAGTTCATCATAATAGCCGTATATTTGAGTGTCCTGGGGTTGGTAAGCGGATAATTCGATGATTTTTACAAACAAGAGCCTCAGAAGCAAATCCATGGATTCTACCCGCCTTGCGTTGGTGGAAATGTATTCCAGATATAATTCTTTTATTATTTTGCCCAACTGCTTGGTGGAAGGAAGCTGTATCAGGGTATCCAGGGGCAGGAGATGGAGGTCAGGATCCGCCTTTGCGTCAAAATGAATGAAATCATTGGCATAGCCGGTACCGTTAGCACGATAGATCTGGGAGGTACCCTGGTTAAAAATGATGGCGGAGTTCTTTGCCGCGCTATATTCTGTTCCATCCAGCCAAAGAATGGCGGGGGTTTTAAAATACAGAAAGAGATAGTCACCGGAACCGTTAGGGCGGTTAATGGAAAACTGGCTGCTGTGGGTGTAATTTAAACCGATAGCATGAACAATCATCATGGGCTCCATTCTATAAAAAGTCGGATTCATCAGTACGAAAACATCATATATCATTGTTGTTTCCCGTGTCAATATGCTATAACAAATGGTATCAATGACTAATTAATGATTAAGGGAGCAAAAACATCCAAGACATTGTTCTTAATCATCATTAATACAAATCATCATATATCATGTATGGAGGAGGAGCAGATTGAAGGCAAAATTAACACTGAATAAGGATTTTAAAATCGGCAGCGTGGATGAAAGGATATATGGATCTTTCATTGAACATTTGGGAAGAGCGGTGTATCAGGGAATATATGAACCGACCCATCCCACCGCGGATGATATGGGCTTCCGCAAGGACGTAATAGAGCTGGTAAAGCAGCTGAAGGTACCGATTGTGCGCTATCCCGGAGGCAATTTCGTATCCGGATACCGTTGGGAGGACGGTACCGGTGACCGGAGCAAGCGTCCGAGAAGGGCGGAGCTTGCATGGCAGACCATCGAGACCAATGAAGTGGGAATTGATGAATTCCAAGAGTGGGCGAAGCGTGCCGGAAGCCAGGTGATGCAGGCGGTAAATCTGGGCACCAGAGGGCCGGAGGAAGCAAAGGATTTACTGGAATACTGTAATTTTCCCGGAGGAACCTATTATAGTGACCTACGTCGAGCCAATGGCTTTGAGGAGCCTTTCGGCATTAAGGTGTGGTGCCTGGGCAATGAGATGGACGGACCCTGGCAGATTGGTGCAAAGACAGCCGAGGAGTATGGACGGATCGCATGCCAGACCGCGAAGGTAATGAAGGATCTGGACCCGACCATTGAGCTGGTCGCCTGCGGAAGCTCCGGTCTCTTCATGCCCACCTTCGGTAAATGGGAGGCTACGGTTTTAGAGCATACCTATGATTATGTAGATTATCTGTCCCTGCACAGCTATTACGGCAATCCGGAGAATGATACCCCTTCCTTCCTGGCCTGTTCCCTGGATATGGACCAGTTCATTAAATCGGTTACAGCGATTTGTGATTATGTGAAGGCAGTGAAGCATTCCGATAAGACCATTCATCTGTCCTTCGATGAATGGAATGTATGGTTCCACAGCAATGAAGCGGACAAGAAGCTGGAGAAGTGGCAGATTGCGCCCCCTCAGCTGGAGGATATCTACACCTTTGAGGATGCGTTGGTGGTGGGCTGCCTTCTGATTACCCTGCTCAGGAACTGCGACCGGGTGAAGATGGCCTGTCTTGCCCAGCTTGTAAATGTAATTGCTCCCATTATGACCGAGAGCGGCGGAACAGCCTGGGTGCAGCCGATCTTCTATCCCTTTATGCATGCTTCCCGCTTCGGAAAAGGGGTTGCCCTGTCTCCCGTAATAAGCTGCGAGAGCTACAGTACCAAGACGAAAAAGGAAGTACCCTATGTGGAAACCATTGGAACCTATGATCAGGAATCGGGTGAGCTGACCGTATTTGCAGTTAACCGGTCGCTGGAAGAGAGTGTCGAGCTTGAGATCGCACTACGTGAGTTCGGGAATATGGAATTCATAGAACATATTGTATTGGAGCATGAGGATCTGAAAGCAGTGAATTCCCCAGTCGCCCCGGAACAGGTAAAGCCTCATAGGGGAGGGGTGACCAGAGTAACAGCTTCTGCTACTACTGCAACCCTGAATAAGCAGTCCTGGAATGTAATCCGGTTTCAAGTAAAGTAACGGGGTGAGAGATAATGGATTGTTCAGGCTCTGTTGTAGCCGCTGCGGCAGGATGTGAGCCTATGGATTGTCCTGCGAAGGTTATGCGGAAATATTAAGTGACCATTGCGAAAACAAGCTTACACATCCCGAATTCGCAGTAATTGGTCAGATTAGAGATTCATATAAAACATTTCAGCTCATTGTTATAAAGAGAAATGGTTTTTGCGTCGTTCCACCAGGCTGGGCTTCCATGCAGCTCTCCCGGTTTGAAAGGTGCAAAAGCCATTCTTTTTATTTCTGGAAGTGCCGCTATATTGCTGTTGACAGGAGCCGGATTGAAGGTATAATTAATTATGATTGCTTGGAGGAAATTGGATTTTCTGGAAGGATGTGAGCTTTAGCGTGGATTTTCATTTTTATATGCCGACAAAAGTAATTATGTCAGAGGAGGGCATTGTTAATAATGCAGCACTGCTGAAGGAATTCGGGAAGAAGGCACTTATCGTTACCGGATCTGCTTCCGCAAAAATATGCGGAGCTTTGGCGGAAGTAACTCAGGCCCTGCAGGAGCAGGGGATCTCTTATGATATCTACGACCGGATTAAGAGTAATCCTACCGTAGCCAGCGTGTATGAGGGTTCTGCTTATGCAAAGGAAGCGGGATCACAATTTGTGATGGCGATCGGTGGAGGCTCCGTAATGGATGCGGCGAAGGTCATTGCCCTTCTGGCGGTGCAGGAGATTGATGAGGAGGAGCTGTTCCTGGGTGCTTACGGTCTGGAGGTTATGCCGGTAATCATGATCCCTACCACAGCCGGAACCGGATCGGAGGTTACCCCATATGCAATTTTGACCAATGATAAGAGGCAGACAAAAACCAGCATCACATCGCCGCTGCTATTTCCCAGAATAGCCTTCCTGGATGCCAGATATACAAAAAGTCTGCCCATGGCAGTTACAATTAATACGGCGCTGGATGCTCTATCCCATGCGATCGAAGGCATGCTTACCGTTCGGGCAACCGTGGTCAGCAATTCCATCGCCGCGGAGAGCATAGCGAAGATTTCACAATGTCTGCGCAGCTTATCTCCCGGCAAGGAGTTGAGTGAGGCAAGCCAGCTTCCTATAGATGTCCGGGAAAAGCTCCTGTATGGTTCCATGCTGGCGGGAGTGGTTATAACCCATACGGGAACAACTGTGGTCCATTCCATGGGCTATAGTCTGACCTATTTCAAGAATGTGGATCATGGCAGAGCCAATGGGCTGCTACTGCCCAGCTTTCTGCGCTTTGTTTCAAAGCATGATCCGGAGGCGGTAAAAAAGATATTGTCAGCCATGGGAGTGGATACCATGGATGAATTGGAGGCTATTTTCTTGAGGCTGCTTGGGGAAAGGGAGCAGATCACAGCAAAGGAGCTGGAACGGTACTCTGCCATTGCAGTCCAGGCAAAGAACCTGACAAATTCAAGAGTGATTCCCACCAGAGAAGATATCGAGAATATTTATGCCAGAAGTTTGCAAATACTATAATCGGGAATTACCGGAGTGTTAAGGATGTAAAATAATATATTGACAAAACGGTTGTCCGGCTGTTATTATCATAAGCAACGAATGATTTGCAAGGCAAATCACTCTTATGTTCAACAACGAATGATTTGCAAGGCAAATCACTCTTATGTTCAACAACGAATGGTCTGCAAAGCAAATCATTCTTATGTTCAACAACGAATGGTCTGCTATACAAATTACTCTTATGTTCAACAACGAGTGATCTGTTTCGCATATCACTCTTATGCAGATAATATGGGCGAGGGTGTTCCGTAGAACGGATACTCTGCCCTTTTTTTGTTGGAAGCTCGGAAACAATCTTATTATAATATACAAGGAGTGGTGGATATGAAGAAGTACACGCGGGAAGATATTATTAGAATGGTGGAAGAGGATGATGTTGAATTTATCCGCCTGCAGTTCACAGATATGTTCGGTAATCTGAAAAATGTTGCGATTACTACGAACCAACTGGAAAGAGCTCTGAATAATGAATGTATGTTTGACGGTTCTTCGATTGAAGGCTTTGTGCGAATAGAAGAGTCGGATATGTACTTACATCCGGATCTGGATACCTATGTCACCTTTCCCTGGAGACCGCAGCAGGGCAAGGTTGCCCGTATGATCTGTGACGTCTATACGGTGGACGGAAAGCCCTTTGAAGGGGATCCGAGATATATTTTACGCAAGACGATAAAGGAGGCAAAGGAGCTGGGATACACCTTTGATGTAGGCCCGGAGTTGGAATTCTTCCTGTTCCAGATAGAAGAGAACGGCCAGCCTACCACCTCCACCAATGAGAGAGCGGGTTATTTTGATCTGGGGCCACTGGATTTCGGAGAGAATGCACGGCGTGACATGGTTCTGACCCTGGAAGAGATGGGGCTGAGCGTGGAGGCTTCCCACCATGAGGTTGCTCCTGCACAGCATGAGATCGATATCAAATATGATAACGCCCTCACTACAGCGGATAATATCATGACCTTTAAGCTGGTGGCCCGTACGATTGCCAAGCGTCACGGACTCCATGCAACCTTTATGCCAAAGCCAAAATATGGGGTGGATGGGTCCGGCATGCATGTGAATATGTCACTGAAGAAGGATGGAAGGAATATATTCGAGGATCCCTCCGACCAATTGGGCCTCAGTCAGGAAGCATATCATTTTATAGCAGGTATCATGAAGCTTATTGAGAGCATTACTGCGATTACCAATCCCTTAGTAAATTCCTATAAGAGACTGGTTCCAAACTATGAAGCACCGGTTTACATTGCCTGGTCCGTATCCAACCGAAGTCCTCTGATTCGTATTCCGGCCAACCGGGGAGCCTCCACCAGATTGGAGCTTCGCAATCCGGATCCGTCAGCAAATCCCTATCTGACACTGGCAGTATGCCTGGCAGCAGGCCTGGACGGCATCCGAAACCAGCTGACACCTCCGAAAAGCATTGACCGCAATATCTTTGAGTTATCAGCGCAGGAGCGGGAGGACCACGGGATCAGACGCCTGCCGGCGAATTTGTGCGAGGCAATTACAGACCTTGAAAACAGTGATTTCATTAAAGCTGTATTGGGTGAGCATATCAGCAGGAAGTATATTGAGGCTAAGAAGGTGGAATGGGAGGATTACCGGACTCAGGTTACCAAATGGGAGCTGGATCAGTATTTATATAGAATATAAGCTGTCACTTCACGTTTCAGACAGGAATAAGGTCTTCAGGCCCTATCAACCAATACCGGAAGGGCATTCCGGAATGAGAACGGAGGTGAACAGATGTGTTTAGCATAATTGTAGGATTTCCAAAGCTGGAAGATGCCAATAATATTAAGAATTTATTGAGCAGAAGCGGATACCATGTCAGCGAATCCTGTACCTTAGGTTCTCAAATCGTCAATCATGCCAATGATTTGGATGAAGGAATTGTTGTATGCGGGTACCGTTTTTCGGATATGCATTTCAGTGAACTCAATAATTATCTTCCTAAGGGCTTTGAAATGCTTTTAATCGCGTCACCCGAGAAATTGGAGTATTGTCAGAATAATAATATCGTCTGTTTGCCTATGCCTATCAAAACCCACGATCTGCTGAATACGCTTCAGATGATGTCCTACCAGTATCAGCGGCGTAAGAAGAAGGAGAAGGACCGGCCGAAGGAAAGGACGCAGGAGGAAAGGGAACTGATCCAAAAGGCGAAAATGATATTAATGGACAGAAACAATATGACGGAGGAGGAAGCCCATCGCTATCTGCAAAAGTCCAGCATGGACAGCGGAACCAATCTGGTCGAGATGTCGGAGATGGTAATGAAGATGTTCTATCATTGATGGGTTACCGGTGATGACGGGAGAGGGGTTGTAGCCATACCAACCGATGGTTCGTAGAGCAGCAGCTCCTTTTTCTCGCCTGAAAATAAAAATACTGCTTCCTACTATGCTGAGAGGCAGCATCATTATTATATACATAATATTGGGATTACTGTTATAATATACACAGGAACAGGCAATAATTCAGTGACTTATGCAGGTGGCAGTGAGTTTAAGATGGCCTGTATTGATTTTTGCGGGAGGGGAATAGATATGCTGACGGTCACACCGACTGACTTACCGGAGGTCCTGATTTTAGAGTATGAAAAACATTACGAGATCAGAGGTTCTTCCTATTCCAATTTTTCAAGATGTGAGTTACATGATGCGGGGATCAATATGGCTTTTGTTGAGGAAAATGTGTATTGTCCTGAAAAGGCAGGAACACTATATGGAATACATTTTCAGAACAATCCAATGGCACAGGCGAAGCTGCTGTATTGTACCAGGGGCAGGGGGCTTGACTATGCCATTGATTTAAGAAAGGCTTCAAAGAGCTACAAGCGATGGGTGTGTGTGGAATTATCCCCGGAGAATCGAACCCAGATATATATTCCGAAAGGATTTGGACATGCCTTTTTATCATTGGAGGATAATACCAATGTTGTAATGAGAATAGACAACTACTTTCATCCCAAATATAGAAGCGGGATCGCATGGAATGATCCCGATTTAAATATAGCTTTTCCGATAACCAAGCCCATATTGGCGCAGCACGATATGGATGCACCCTGTTTGAAGGACAGTGATTGTAATTTGTAATTGCAGCAGCTCATTTTACTAAAGGGAATAAAGGTAGAATAGTGCTTATTTATGCTTAATTAGTGCCCAGCCCCTAAAGATCTCTTTACCGGCTGTGGAGTTTTTGTTATAATATCAATCACCGAAAATGTATTTTCAGTCATGAAGGACTTGCGTTATTGATAGCAGCGCTAACATGGCTGCAAAGCAGCGAAAAGGGAGGATTATTATGAAGTTTACTAAAATGCAGGGCTGCGGAAACGATTATGTTTATGTTGATTGCACCAAAGAAAGTATAGATAATATTCCTGAGACAGCAATCAGGGTAAGTGACAGGCATTTCGGCATTGGCTCGGATGGTCTGATCTTAATCCGGCCTTCGGAGTCAGCCGATTTTATGATGGATATGTATAATAATGACGGCTCCAGGGGCAGGATGTGCGGGAACGGGATTCGCTGCGTTGCAAAATATGTATATGATTACGGCTTAACGGATAAGAAGCAGCTTCGAATCGAGACCTTAAGCGGAATTAAGGTGCTGGATCTGCTTGTCGAAGAGGGGAAAGTAGCCTGGGTTACTGTTGATATGGGAGCTCCGATTACCAAAGCCTCCTTAATTCCGGTGAAGACGGATAAAGAGCTTTTAATCCGGGAGCCGATTACGGTTGATGACCGGATTTATGAAATAACCTGTGTGTCCATGGGGAACCCTCATGCGGTCGTCTTTGTGGAGGATACCGCTTGAATGCCGCGGGAGGGGGTCGGACCGAAGTTTGTACATCATGAAATGTTTCCGGA
>JAEZFH010000439.1 GCA_023437885.1 Bacillota bacterium
GTGCGGCCCAGTTCCTGTTTTGTGCCCAGCACGACGCGGTTGGTTTCGCTTTCGAGCCGGACGACGAACCGTGGCTCGCCCAGGGCGATGCCCAGCCCCTTCCGCTGCCCGATGGTGAAGCGATCGAGGCCGTCGTGCGTCCCCACGACTTCGCCCGTGGTCATCACGACTTCGCCGGGCTGCGAGCTGCCAGGCCGCTTGCGGCGGATGAACTCGGCGTGATCGCCGGCCGGCACGAAGCAAATCTCCTGGCTGTCCGGCTTGTGTGCCACCGGTAGCTTCTGCTCCGTTGCAATTCTGCGAATCTCATCCTTTGCATAGGCACCCACCGGCATTAAGGTATGGGATAGCTGATGCTGCGTCAGATTATACAGAGCATAGGTCTGATCCTTCGCCTGTGTTACCGACTTCTTTATCGTATATCTGCCGTTAGGCAGCTTGCCGATACTGGCATAATGCCCTGTGGCAATATAGGAGGCGCCGATATCCAGGGAACGCTTAAGCAAGGATTCCCACTTAACATAGCGGTTACAGGCAATGCAAGGGTTCGGGGTTCGCGCCATAAGATACTCCCCCACGAAGTAATCAATTACATTATCCTTAAACTCCTGTTTAAAGTTCATTACATAATAGGGAATACCAAGGACCGAAGCGACCCGTCTTGCATCCTCCACCGCGCTCAGTCCGCAGCAGCCGCCATTTTCTTCCAGGGTGCACACATCCTCATCCTGCCAGATCTGCATGGTAACCCCAATCACATCATATCCCTGCTTCTGCAAAAGATATGCCGCAACGGAGGAATCCACACCGCCTGACATTCCCACTACTACTTTTTCCATATCGTCCTCCAACCCGGCTAATTAAATCCCTTAATTACCGCAGACCTACTTGCCACCTGTTTTTTCGGGCTCGCCGCTTGCTTGGCTCCATTTTTTCATTGGCAGCTCTCCGCACTGTTCCACCGGGAATTAATATTCTACTGTCTCTTCTTCCTCATGAATATCGGACTTGGGTTTCTCCAGACCTTCAATTACTATCCCCTTTTTCTCTGCATAATCCCAGAGAGCGGCATGAATTGCTTCCTCAGCCAGCAGGGAGCAGTGAACCTTTACCGGAGGCAGACCGTCTAAGGCTTCCATTACTGCCTTATTGGTAATCTGCAATGCTTCGTTCACAGTTTTTCCTTTCACAAGCTCCGTCGCCATACTGCTGGTCGCAACTGCGGCACCACAGCCAAAGGTCTTAAACTTTACATCATTTATAATCCCCGCATCGTCGATATCAAGATAGATTCTCATAATATCACCGCATTTTGCATTGCCCACGGTTCCAACACCGCTTGCGTTCTCAATCTCGCCTACATTTCTGGGATTGGTAAAATGGTCCATAACTTTCTCTGTATACATAAGCTTTCCTCCAATATAATCGTACGCTAATCTATCTGTTTCTTGATTTCCTTATCTTTTTCCTTCTCTTCGGGTACTATATCGTTTTTTGTTTCCTATCTTTTTCTCATGAAATCCTCGTACAGAGGGGACATTTTGCGAAGCTTTTCAACAATTTCCTTAATCTTGTCAACGGTATAGTTAATTTCTTCCTCCGTTACCTCGTCACTCACCGTCAAGCGGAGGGAACCATGGGCAATCTCATGGGGCAAGCCGATGGCTAAAAGCACATGGGACGGGTCCAGGGAGCCCGAGGTGCATGCGGAACCGCTGGAACCGCAGATATTATTCATATCCAGCATAATTAGCAGGGACTCGCCTTCTATAAATTGAAAGCTGAAATTGGCATTATTCGGCAATCTTCTGACCTTATCTCCATTTACACGCACAAAGGGTATTTCCTCCAATACGCGTTTTATTAACAGATTGCGCAGGTTCATCTCCTTTTCGGCACGCTCCTTCATGGTTGCCACTGCGATTTCGACTGCCTTGCCGAAGCCAACGATACCGGGAACATTTTCCGTACCGGCGCGCCTCTGTCTTTCCTGTGCACCGCCGTGGATCAGGGAACGGATTTTCACACCCTTGCGGATATACAGGAAGCCGATGCCTTTGGGTCCGTTAAGTTTATGGGCGCTGGCGCTCAGCATATCTATTCCTAAATCATTCACATCTATATCCAATTGACCGAAGGCTTGTACTGCATCCGTATGGAATAACACATTATGTTTTTTTGCGATCGCACCGATTTCCTTAATCGGCTGAATGGTCCCGATCTCATTGTTTGCGAACATGACAGAGATTAATATGGTGGTCGGACGGATTGCCTTCTCCAACTGGTCCAACTTAATGATACCATTTTCATCCACATCTACATAAGTAACATCCACACCGTGCTTCTGAAGATATTCACAGGTATGATGGATTGCATGATGTTCGATTTTGGAGGTAATGATATGGTTTCCTTTGGAGGCATAAGCATCTGCTGTTGCTTTCAGAGCCCAGTTATCCGATTCTGTACCGCTTCCGGTAAAATAGACCTCACTGATCTCTGCTCCCATTGCCTTCGCAATGATGGTTCTTGCCTCGTCTACTGCCTTCTTGTTCTGAGTTGCATATTCATACACACTGGACGGATTTCCATATAACTCAGTAAAATAAGGAAGCATTGCTTCCACTACTTCAGGTCTGGTTTTGGTTGTTGCCGCATTATCAAGATATATTTTTCTCTCCATGTTGTCATCTCCTAATATAAGTTATAAGAAGGAGTTGGACCCCTTCGTACTCACGATTACCGGAACATCTTTTTGTTCTGATAATATAAGTATTATTTACCACATGTCTGTTTTGCTTTGGTATCTATGGCTCCTGTCCCAGTTTGTACTTTCTTGCTCTCCGCAACAAGCTCCGACAGCATAATTCCGTCCACTGCTTCATTTATACTATCACTTATACGCTTCCAAACATATTTTGTTACACAGGAATCCGAGTTACTGCAGGTGCTGTCACTGGGTTTTACTTCTGAGCAATCCACCGGATTAAGGTCTCCTTCCAGTGCTCTCAAAATATCTCCTACCGATAATTCCTCAGCCGGTATTGCCAGCATATAACCGCCTTGCGCCCCCCGAATACCGTTTACAATCCCAGCCTTCTTAAGCCTGGCTATGAGCTGTTCCAAATAGTTCATGGATATTCCCTGTCGCTCAGCAATCTGGCTAAGTGCTACGGCCTCTTCATCCGCATGTACTGCGAGATCCAGTACAGCTCTTAAGCCGTATCTTCCCTTTGTAGAAAGCTTCATGTCTCTCACCTTACCTATTCTCCAGCAATTACGATGCCGGTATGTACCGTTCTGCAACGGAAGTTCTCTTTCATTGCAATTTATATCCTACCATTTTAATTCCTATTAAATTACTCGGTTATAAGCATATCACCAACCATATTTCTTGTCAATAATTTTTTATCTATTACGATAAAATTATCGTTACAGTTTAGCCCGCGGGCTATAACAAATTATCCATAGCTTGCCATAACATAAGTTATCCAAATTGACAATATATATAACATAAACAAACATATAAAAATATGATCCCATGGGAAGTCGGTATAAAGGCAGGAGGGATGGATGTTACAGGTCCCTCACTCAGCAAGTTTGTGTCTGTGCTGTATGCGCAAGCTTGTGAAGTGTACTGTCTTTCTTTTGAGATGATAAGCAGCGCAGAAATGAGGAAATCTATGAATAATAAAACCTTAAGTGCCAACGAAGTAAGGCACATAAAAAGAAATAATATTGTAAGGGGAACCCTGATCCTGACTGTTGCAGGCTTTATCACCCGCTTTGTAGGCTTTTTCTACCGGATCTTTTTGTCCAATGCTATGGGTGCGGAGCTTTTGGGTATCTATCAGCTTATCTTTCCGGTTTATGCCATTTGCTATACCATCTATGCAACGGGTATCCAAACCTCCATTTCCAGGCTGGTAGCTGCTGAGCTTGCCCGCAAAAATCCCAAGAACGTATCTAAGATCCTTTGGACCGGACTCATTCTGTCCATTTCCTTAGCAGTTATTTTATCCATATTGCTCTATTTCAATGCCGACTTTATTGCCAGACGTTTTTTAATGGAGCCGCGGAGCATATTATCTCTTCGTATCCTTGCAATAGTATTTCCCTTCTGCGGAATAACCGCCTGTATTAACGGCTATTACTACGGATTAAAAAAAGCCGGCGTTCCGGCTTCCACACAGCTATTGGAGCAGGTGATCCGTGTTATTATCGTCTATATTGTTGCATTATATGCCGGAGGCGGAGAAGCAAAGGTTACCCTGGGGCTGGCAGTGTTTGGCCTGGTCATCGGAGAGGTTGCCTCCAGCATCTATAACCTATGCTCCCTGTTTCTCAGCCGTCCTCCCGAGGAGCTGCTGCTTAACGGTCCCGATCCCAACGCCAAAACAGACAATCGCAGCCAAATCATCCGCAACCTGCTCACCCTCAGTGTTCCGTTATCTGCAAACCGCTTATTGCTCAGCATTCTGCATAGTATTGAAGCGATCCTGATTCCTGCCATGCTGCGGCGTTTCGGTCTGACTACCCAGGAGGCGCTGTCCACCTTCGGAATACTCAATGGTATGTCCATCCCCTTTATTATGTTTCCCACTGCACTGATTAATGCCCTTGCGGTACTGATTCTTCCGACCATATCGGAGGCTCAGGCTGTTAACAATAATACACTGATCGGCAAGACTACCGCTATTGCAGTCAAGTACAGTATTATCATCGGAATTATCAGTACCGGTCTCTTTATTCTGTTCGGAAAGGAGCTCGGAAATACCATTTTTCATAATGAGCTGGCCGGTTCCTACCTGCTTGTTCTTGCCTGGCTGTGTCCGTTGATCTATTTAACCACCACTCTCAGCAGTATTATTAACGGCCTGGGAAAGGCACATATTACCTTTGCCAATTCCATTATCAGCTCGCTCTGCAAGATTTTACTGGTAATCCTGTTGATCCCCTCCCAGGGGATTAAAGGCTATCTCATTGCCCTGCTGATCGGACAGTTTATCGTAACCGGTTTGGATTCTTATGCAGTAATGCGGAATGTTCATTTTTCCCTCAATGGGGTTGATGCCATCGTCAAACCGGGTGTTATCATTGCCCTGGCCGGCTTTCTCCTGAAGCAAAGCTATGAGTACATAAAAAAAATGACGCATATAAACGAAGTCATAATTCTGCTGAGCTTCTGTTTTATATTATGCGTCATTTGCGCCGGTTTGTTATATATTACAAAGGCAGTCTCCCGAAAGGACTTCCGGTAATCTACAATACCGGGGTATAAAGCATGAAATTATTCTTTCCCTGCTCCTTCACCTGATACAGCGCCTTGTCAGCCCGGTCCATCAGCTGTTCATAATGGAGTCCCGCTTCCGGATAGATCGCCACACCGATACTTCCGGAGATGGGAATGCTATGATCATCACTGACATAGGTGGTATCCAGGATATCCTTCAGCTTGTTGGCCTTGGCAAGCACATCCTCAATATTGGTAATATTTCCGACAAATACAACAAATTCATCACCGCCGATTCGTCCGATGATTTCTCCGTCCGAGAAGATCTCCTTGATGCGTCCGATTACATATATCAGCACCTTATCTCCCTGAAGATGCCCATAGGTATCATTGATGCGCTTGAAATCATCAAAGTCCACAAACATCAGAACATGCATGCCGTTTTTATTGCCGGTTATAAATTTATCTATCTTCTTAATTGTTATCTCTTTATTATATACTCCGGTCAGAGGGTCTCTGGTCGCCTTATATTCCATGGCCTCCAGCTCTCTCTTCTGGGCATCGATATTGACAATCTTACCAATGACACGTACCGGCTCCTTATCGTCATCATAGATGGTCATTCCCATGAGCTGGCACCAGATAAAGACCCCCCTCCGGTCCCTGATTCGGAATTCTGTCTCAATCATGCTTTTACCTGCGGCAAGCTCTTCGCAAAGCTCAAGATAAATTCCCCAGTCATCCGGATGAATATTATTTCTGCGCTTATGACATCCGCCATAGAAGGAAGTAATGACGGGATGAATCCCAAAAAGCTCACGAAAGCGTTCGGATAGCTGCATCTCATCACTTTTTATATGATATTCAAAAAGCACATCCTTGGACAACTCCATGGCGATGCGGTAACGCTCGCCCTCCAGCAGAATCAACTCCTGCATCCGCTTTTGCTCCGTAATATCCAGGAACACCACCGACAAGGTATGCCTGCCGTCCTTACCGACAGCACAGTTGCCGTTCATCAGCAGATACAGGATCTTGCCGTCCCTTGCAACCATACGAACATCACACCGGATCAGGTCCTGGTCAATCTGGTTCTTAATATCCTCCAGAATATGAATATCCCTGGAATCTATAAAATCAAGCACCGTTAATTTATTTTCTTCCCTGGCAGTGTTTTTCTCATACCCCAGTAATTCGTAAAATCCATTGCTTGCATATAATATTCTGCCGTTCTCCTCCAGGGTAAAATGAACCAGCCCGGCCCGGATACTGTTGGTAATTCTTCTTAGCTCTAATGCTGCTTTTGTAACCCTTTTTTCATTTTCCAACCGAAAAAGCAATACCACAACAACACCAATGATGCATATGCAGACGACGATTGTCATCAATATCAGAAAGATTGTAGGCTTGCTTTGTAGCGCATTGATCAGTTTCATACTTCCTTGTCCCCCAACTTAATACAACAAAACTTCACGCTTCTCAAGAAATTATGTTGTCATGAACTGAATTCCAATGTCCAAATCATATCCTAAGCCTTCCGAATATGATTATTACACATCTGGAGCTACTCCTATATTTACAGAACCTATTCCCGGCCTATAAGTCATATGGTGTGACCTGGTACACGTAATAGTTCAGCCAATTGGTATACATTGCATTGGCATGCGCCCTCCAGACAAGATCCGGTCTGATTTCCGGCCGGTCCTGGGGGTAATAGTTCTTCGGCAATGCAATTTCCAGCCCTTTGGCCACATCTCTCTTGTACTCCCTGTCCAGGGAAATCCGGTCATACTCAGGATGTCCCATAACAAAAATCTGTTTTCCATCCCCGGCAATTACAATGAATACTCCGGCTTCCTCGGATTCTGCAAGTATCGCAAGTCCTTCATGATGGATAATATCCTCTCTTGCCACTGTCGTATATCTGGAATGAGGTGCATAGAACACATCATCAAATCCTCTGACAAAGGGCACCCTTCTCTCCAACACCCTATGCTCAAAAATACCGAACATTTTTTTATCCAAAGTTATTTTATTGATTCCGTAATGGTAATATAAGCCTGCCTGTGCTCCCCAGCAAATATGCAGGGTCGATGTTACATTGGTAGCCGACCATTCCATAATCCGTACCAGTTCGTCCCAGTAGGTTACTTCCTCAAATTCCATCAGCTCCACCGGTGCACCTGTGATAATCAAACCATCAAATTTACGGTTTTTGATCTCTTCAAAGGTAAGATAAAACTGGTCCAGATGGCTGGTCGTAGTATGGGATCCAACATAGGTTCCGGTGGTCAGGAAGGTAACATCAACCTGAAGCGGTGTATTGGATAGACTTCGAAGCAGCTGGACCTCGGTATCCTCCTTGATCGGCATCAAATTCAGGATTGCGATCTGCAGCGGACGGATATCCTGGTGCATTGCACGGGTTTCATCCATAATAAATATATTCTCATCTTCGAGAATTTTTTTTGCCGGTAAATCACTTTGTACTTTAATAGGCATCTTTCATCACCATTTCCACAAATTTTGTCATAGCAAAAATTATCATAACATGAATTTTTGAATAAATCAACAAACAAACATACGATTATCCAAATAATTCCTATTTAATTCCTATTTACTATTTTCCTATTTTACCTAATTCCTATTTTAACTAATTCCTATTTTCTCAATTCTTTAACTTTCTGATTTTATTGTCATAAGATCCATACTATTGCAGCAGCTCCAGAACCTCGGCCTCGGACAGTACCGTTATGCCCAGCTCCTGAGCCTTGGCCAGTTTACTTCCTGCATTTTCTCCGGCGATCAGATAGTGCGTTTTTTTGGATACGCTTCCGGATACCTTACCGCCGCATTTTTTAACCAGCTCCTCCATCTCGGTGCGTCCCATGGAGGGAAGGGTTCCGGTGATAACAAAGGTCTTTCCTGAAAAGCTCTGATTCCCGCTGCTTTCCTCTGCCAGAGAGGTGAAATTCATTCCGGCCTTCTCCAAACGCTCCAGGATACTCCGGTTCTCCTCCAGGGAAAAGAATTCAACAATGGATCGTGCGGTGATATCCCCCACATCATTGACTGCAACCAGCTCTTCATAGGATGCATTCATCAACTCATGGAGGGAGCGGAAACTCATCTTCAGCTGGAAGCCTGCCAGCCTGCCGATATTTTTAATCCCAAGTCCGGTAATCAGGCGGTCGATGTCGTTCTCCTTACTGTCTTCGATGGCCTTAAGAAGCTTATCCGTATTCTTTTCCTTCCCGATCAAGCCCTTTTCAATCAGCTCCTCACGGTAATTCTTCAGATAATAGATATCTGCGATATCTTTTAAATAGCCCTCCTGTATCAGAGCCTCAATATATGCCTCTCCAAAGCCTTTAATGTCCATGGCATTGCGGCCGACAAAATTGATAATATGCTGGCTGAGCTGTGCGGGACAATTGATATTGGTACATTTGGTGTCCGCCGTATTGGCATCACGGACGGTGGGCGCACCGCAGCTGGGACAGGTAGCGGAGATCCGGAAAGGTACGGTACCCTCCGGACGCTTTTCCAGCTTCACAGAAAGAACCTCCGGTATAATCTCTCCCGCCTTTCTTACTACAATCGTATCCCCAACCCTTACATCCAGCTCATCAATGCGGTCCTGGTTATGAAGTGTTGCCCTCTCTACATTGGTTCCGCAAAGGCGGACCGGTTCAAAGATGGCAGTGGGAGTAATCCTTCCGGTACGCCCCACGGTAAGCCGGATTTCCTTGACAACGCTTTCCTTCTCCTCCGGCGGATATTTATATGCAATCGCCCAGCGGGGCACCTTGGAGGTGGCACCAAAATATTCCCGCTCCTCCAGGCTG
Source organism: Bacillota bacterium (assembly GCA_023437885.1). GTDB lineage: Bacteria > Bacillota > Clostridia > Lachnospirales > Lachnospiraceae > Mobilitalea. Next base: position 9,079 of record JAEZFH010000439.1, read on the forward strand.
TCCACCTTAACCACCGCACCGTCAATGTCATAGGCCAGGTTTCCGCGGGATTCACCGATCTCCTGAATTGCTTCCCATACCTCATCCGCCGTATTGCAGAGCCGGTATCCTTCAACAACCTTGATCCCCTGCTTTTTCAGCCATTCCAGGCTTTCCGAATGTGTCTTGAATTCAATTCCTCTGGCTTCCTGGACATTAAATATAAAAAGAGACAGCTTGCGTTCCCTTACAATCTCAGGATCTAATTGACGCAGGGTTCCTGCAGAGCAATTGCGGGGATTGGCAAATACCTTTTTCCCTGCGGCCTCCAACCGTTCATTGACCTCTTCAAAATCCTCCAGCCTCATATGAACTTCACCGCGGATTTCAATATAGGGAACAGGTTCCTTCAACCGGTGAACCACATCCCGGATCATTTTCACATTGTCAGTTACATCCTCCCCCTGATTGATACCATCTCCACGGGTCACGCCCATCATCAGGCTTCCATCGGTATACCGCAGGGCGACGGACAGACCGTCAATTTTTTTCTCTACGACGAAGACCGTATTACTGCGCTCCTTTTGTATCTTCTCAACAAAGCTGTAGACCTCCTCTTTATTGAATACATCCTGAAGACTCAGCATCGGAACATTATGTTTTACAAGAATTCCCGCTTCCCGCTTCGCACTTCCGCCAATCTTTTGGGTCGGTGAATCCGCATCCGCATACTCCGGATGCTCCTGCTCCAGCTGACGCAGTCTCAAGGACAGCTGGTCATATTCATAATCGGATATCTCCGGGTCGTCCTGATCATAGTAGCGGTCATTATGATATTTTATCAGCTCTTTTAAGTCTTCCATTTCTTTTTTGATATCCATATTCAGCTCCACTCTCCTTGTTCCAATCTACATCCCTATGATACGCATACCGGAAGCTGCAACTCTGCCGATCTTTTTGTCACATCCGGTTCATACCCCTGCCGGCACTCCTGGTGCCGCATTACATTCTCTCTATGCCATCCCGCCTTTGCGCTGATCCTTTTTATCTCGAAGCAGACGGTTCAGTTCTTCAATCTCCTTATCCGTTACATTGCGGTAATCCCCTGTCTTCAGCCTTCCCAACAGGATATTCATAATACGGATCCGCCTCAGGTGAACCACCCGGTACCCCAGATGTTCGCACATACGGCGGATCTGCCGGTTCAATCCCTGTGTCAGGATGATATTGAACGTATATTTGTCAATCTGATTAACCTTACAGGGCTTGGTCACGGTATCCAGAATTGGCACTCCCGCCGACATCTTTTTGATAAATTCAGCCGTAATCTCTTTATTCACCGTGACAAGATATTCCTTCTCATGGTTATTCTCAGCCCGCAGAATTTTATTGACAATATTACCGTCATTGGTCAAAAGAATTAAACCCTCCGAATCCTTATCCAATCTTCCAATCGGATAAATTCTCATATTATAGCCTATATAGTCAATAATATTATCCGGTTCCTCATGATCTGTAGTGCATACAATCCCGATCGGTTTATGAAAAGCAATCAGCACAAGCTTTTTTTCCTGCTTCACCGGCTTGCCGCAGAAGGTAACCACATTGTCCTTTGTTACCTTGGACCCCATCTGGGCCGGGACACCATCAATTTCTACCTTTCCTTCTTCAATATAGCGGTCCGCTTCTCTTCTGGAGCAGACTCCGGCTTCGCTTAGAAATTTATTTATTCTGACCTCTTCCTTCTCCTCTGCCTGAGAGGTCATTCTTTTCGTCCTCTTTGCCATATCCTATCCTAACCTTTCTCAATAATTCGTGCTGCTGGATACTGCCAATTACAGATCACATTAATAACTAATTATACTTGATTTGATATCGTTCGTCCATCTGTTTTTCCCGCATTTATGCTGCTCCGGTTACAGTTAAGCCTGTGGCGGGGTGGAGCGCATTATGCTCCCGTAATGC
>JAEZFH010000252.1 GCA_023437885.1 Bacillota bacterium
CTATTACGGTGCATCGGGAGAGAAGGAAGCCCTGTCTCTGGCTTATTCCCTGGTGGATAAGATGGAAACCGGGTGCAGGGATGAGGATGGTTATCTGGAAGCCTTTGACCGGCATTTTAAACCTGCCTCTAACGAGAAGCTGTCAGAAAACGGAGTCATGGCGGGGAGAACGATGAATACCCTGCTTCATGTATTAGAGGCATATACGGAATTGTATCGGGTTGATAAGAAGGAATTCATCGGAGATAAGATAAAAGGGATGTTGGAGCTATTTGCGGATAAGGTTTATCATCCTGAGAAAAGAAGGTTGGAGGTATTCTTCGATCTGAGCATGAATTCCCTGATTGATCTTAATTCCTATGGACATGATATCGAGGCCTCCTGGCTGCTGGACCGCAGTGCAAAGGTGCTGGGGGATCCGGCCTATACTTCGTTGATTACACCCATTACTGCAGAGCTGGCTGATCATATCCATTCCGTTGCGATGGATGGGGACTCACTTTATAATGAATGCGAGGAAGACAGGGTTGATACCAGAAAGGTATGGTGGGTCCAGGCAGAAGCAGTACTTGGCTTCCTGAACGGCTATGAGAAGAAGCCGCTCAGGACAGATTACCTGGTCAGTGCAGGACGGATCTGGGACTTTATCAAGGCTAAGGTCATTGATCCCAGACAGGGCTCGGAGTGGTTCAATGAGTTGTACCGGGACGGGACGCCCATTAAAACCAAGGAGATGGTCGGACCCTGGAAATGCCCCTATCATAACGGCAGAATGTGCTTTGAGGTGATTAACCGGGAAATAGCATTTTAGCGGACAGCAGCTTATAGCGCTATGGCGGAAATGAATTACGAATGAAACAGGCATACGGGGTATCACATACCATGGACGCATGTGTCATGGTATGAGAAGAAGGAGAGAATAGAATGCATCCTAATTATTATGTCGAATTAGATAAATACGAGAGGCTGGTCTCCAGAAAAAATGAAAAAAGCACACATTATACCGGTATTTATGACCGCTATGTGAATCCGGTGCTGACCAACGAGCATATTCCGCTGTTTTGGAAATATGACTTGGATGAGAAGACGAATCCTTATTTCATGGAGCGGCTTGGCGTCAACGCCGTATTTAACTCAGGAGCCCTTGAACTGAATGGGAAATATTATCTTGTAGCAAGAATAGAAGGAAACGACAGAAAATCCTTCTTTGGAGTTGCAGAAAGTGAAAATCCGGCGGAAGGCTTCCGGTTCTGGGATTATCCGGTCCAGCTTCCGGATACCTGCAAGCATGAAACCAATGTATATGACATGCGCCTGACCAAGCATGAGGATGGCTATATCTACGGTGTATTTTGCTCGGAAAGCAAGGACAGCACGAATTCGGACCTGTCAGCCGCTGTTGCAGAGGCGGGAATTGTAAGAACAAAGGACCTGAAGACCTGGGAAAGACTGAATAATTTAAAAACCCTGCAATCTCCGCAGCAGAGAAATGTGGTGCTTCATCCGGAATTTGTTGGAGGCAGATATATGTTCTATACGCGCCCCATGGATGGTTTTATCGAAACCGGTTCCGGGGGAGGATTCGGTGCAGGTTTCTGTGAAGACATTACCAATGCGGTGATAGAAGAGGAGATAATCACAAGCAGGAGAAAATACCACACGATAACGGAAGCAAAAAACGGTGCAGGGGCGGTTCCGATTAAAACAGACCGGGGATGGATCCATATCGCCCACGGTGTACGCAATACTGCAGCAGGGCTACGTTATGTAATCTATGTATTTGCCACGGATTTAGAGGACCCGGCGAAGGTTATTGCAGAGCCCTCTGGCTTCTATATTGCTCCTATGGGCGAAGAGAGAGTCGGCGATGTATCCAATGTGGTATTCACAAACGGTGCAATCGCGCGGGATAACGGCGAAGTATATATTTATTATGCATCCTCGGATACCAGACTCCATGTGGCTTCCACAACCATGGAACAATTGGTGGACTATACCTTCCATACTCCTTCGGATCCTCTTCGCTCCGTAGAATGCGTACAGCAAAGGTGTGATTTGATCCGCAGGAATTTAGATATTCTGCAGGACAGGTAATCACAAAGCACTCCTGTTACTCCGGCATCCGCTGTCTGCGGTGCCGGAGTATTTTTGGGTTTAGGATAACCGGCTGGCTGTAACAAAACAAATAGGTCGGGAGAAGTCTTTTAAATGGATGTATTCGTGCATCTGTTTACAAATTTGCATCAAAATACAAAATAATGCTTGAATCTGGGGGTTCAATATAGTAAACTTCCGTTATGCAGTAATTAGTGCAAAATGGTTGAATCTCTAAGAAGAATAGGCGATCGGCCAGGATAAAGGAGAAAATCAGAATGAAGAAGGTTACAATCCAGGATGTAGCAAAGGCTTTGAATTTGTCCAGAAATACCGTGGCAAAAGCACTGAATAACAGTGACACAGTATCCTATGAGACAAGATATGTGGTGATTGAAAAAGCATATGAAATGGGGTATTCCAAGCTGTCACCGGTGGTATTGAACGAATTCAAGCTGAGGAACAGGATGGATGAAACCAAGACCATTGTCGTGCTGACCAGAAGAGAAATCTCGGTGTTCTGGAACAGCATTATTATGGGAATCTCGGACGAGCTGAATAAATATGGCTGTAAGCTGCAATTTAATTTTATCAGTGAGCAGGACGAGAAAAATCTGGTGCTCCCGTTAGATTTGATGGCTGAGGTGCATGGAATCATAATACTCAGTGTGTTCTCTGCGGATTATGTCTGGCAGATTATGAAGCAGAATATACCGGTGGTCTTTCTGGATGCTCCCTGTGATATCAATGAAATCTCCGGCTATGGGGATATCGTGATATGTGAAGGCGTCCACAGTGTCAGAAAGATTACAGCCGACCTGATTACCCGGGGCTTAAGGCGGATTGGCTTTATCGGTGATATTACCTACTGCAGGACGATGAATGACCGGTACCAGGGATATCTGAGTGCCTTGCAGGGTGCCGGCATCCGCTTGGATCCTTCCATTGTAGCAGCTTATCATCCTCCCTATAAGTTCTATAAAACAGAGGAGGTAGACAGGGCATTGAATAGTTTTTCGTCCATGCCGGAAGCGATTGTATGTGCCAACGACGATATCGCTCTGGATGTTATCCGCTGTCTGAAAGCAAGAGGACTATCGGTACCTCAGGATGTAGCGGTTACCGGCTACGATAATGTGGAGGGAATGACGCAGGTTGAGCCCCTCCTGACAACAGTACGTGTAGGGAACCAAAGGCTGGGACGAAGATTGGTACAGCAGCTGATGTGGAGAATTCAAAATCCTACCTTTCCCAAGGAGGTCATCAGCATTGGAGTGGAGATTATCTTCCGCCAATCCTCGAACAAATAAACTGGTTTTATGTAATATCCTGGATAAAGGGAGCAGGCAATAAAACGGAGGCCGTTTTGCGGTGGCAAAGTTTTATTGCCTGTTCTTTTTCTGGGAATCATGGTGAAGGGATTCTTCGTCCGCTGCGATCAATGAGGCTGCGCAGGATATCTATATAGATAAGGTATTGAGAAAAACAAGATAGGCTGTGCTCTGGGTGTTGTGCTTGTGCTTTGGTAATCGCACCGGCAAATAATATTGTCGCTTTGGTTCGTGCATAGGCTCTGCGGATCAATAAAGGATACTTGAGGAGGGGGTGAGATCCATCTGCGATTTTAGAATTTATATTGCGTAAAGCTTAAAAATGTGATATTGTGCATATATAAATGTACAAATAATAATATAAAATGCATCATTATTTGCACTGCAGAATGCAATTAGATGCACTGTATTAATCTGTATTAATAAGGAGGAAGCTATGAGCAAAGTAAAAATGATTACGAATCAGTTACCCAACATTCCCTGGCAGGAAAAGCCGGCGGATTGTGTGGGACCGGTATGGAGATATTCGGAGAATCCCATCATTCACCGTAATCCGCTGCCTGGAGTGGCCAGAATATTCAACAGTGCGGTAGTACCCTACCAGGGAGAGTTCATCGGGGTATTCCGTGCTGAGCAGGTGAACGGGATTCCACATCTGTATCTGGGCTATAGCAAGGATGGAATTCACTGGACCTATGAGCCGAATCAGATTCCGTTTGAGAATGAAAAAGGGGAGCCCTTCCTGCCCAGGTATGCATATGATCCCCGGCTGATCCAGGTAGAAGATACCTATTATATTATTTGGTGTACAGATTTCTATGGTGCTGCCCTGGGGCTTGCAAAAACAAAGGATTTTAAAAAGTTTATCCGGATTGAGAATCCCTTCCTGCCCTTTAATCGTAACGGTGTACTTTTCCCGAGAAAAATCGGCGGTAATTTTGTTCTGTTGTCCAGACCCAGTGACAGCGGGCATACGCCCTTTGGCGATGTATTCTTGAGTGAGAGTCCGGATCTTGTATTCTGGGGCAAGCACAGGCATGTGATGGCACGCGGACACCAATGGTGGCAATCCTTAAAGATCGGAGGAGGTGCGGCACCGATAGAGACAAGCGAGGGCTGGCTCTTGTTCTATCACGGGGTAACCGGGACCTGCAACGGTTATGTATACAGTATGGGAGCCTGCATCTTGGATATCGACAATCCCTCGGTTGTAAAATACCGCTGCAATAATTTCATCCTGACCCCGGAGACCTGGTATGAGGAGCGTGGTTTTGTTCCCAATGTGGTATTCCCCTGTGCTGCATTAACGGATGCCGAAACAGGAAGGATAGCCATCTATTATGGTGCGGCAGACAGTTATGTGGGAATGGCGTTCACTACGGCAGATGAGATTGTGGAATATGTCAAGGCACAGGATGCGGCAACTGCCGACGACAAGAGCTTCGGTATTATGTAAAGCATTAGAAGATGGAACGGGAGCATAATACAACCAAATAGAAGGAAGCACCGGGATTTTATACAGCAGAGAGTACATTGCTGTATAAAATCCCGGTGCTTCCTTCTATTTGTTCTCAGTTATTACCTCATAGGGCCAGTCGATGATGCCGCCGAAATCATATACGGTAGAATAGCCGAGGTCACTGAGTGTCTGGGCAGCCAGGGCGCTTCTTCTGCCGCTTCGGCAATAGATCAGAATGGTTGCTTCTTTGTCTGTAAGCAGTTCTCCGGCCTTATCACTTATTTCATAATCGGGGATGAGAAGAGCTCCTTCGATATGGCCCTCATCATATTCCTCCTGCGTCCGGACATCCAGAAGAATCAGATCGGAAGAGGAATCCATCATTTCTTTTGCCTGTTGCGCATCGATTTTTTGAAGGATTTGCTCCGGAGCCACAGTTGGGGTAGATGCTGCGGCTTCGGTTTTTTCTTCTGTTTCCTGTCCTGCGGGGGAAGGTGGATCTGCGTCCTGCCGGGCGGTATCCTTGCTGCAGCCGGCAACCCCCAAGGTCATAACTGCGAAGATTATAAACAGGGCAGTTCGATTTTTCGTGGTTGATTTCCGTAACCTCGCTTTTTGATCACTCAAATCCTTTGTGAAAAGCATACCTTCGTGCTTTCCTTCTGGTTGAAAATGCTTTTTCTTCATGCTTTCTGTCATGCTTCATCTCCTTTTCATACATCAGCAGATAACTGGCGTGATTACTGCTTTGCTTTGGTGCACGCATCGCGGCGGGCAGAGTTAAGATATAGATCGGATACCGTTGCAATGGGACATACAGTGCACCAGCTTCTGGGTTTGTATAGTACTGCAAGGAGCAGTCCCAGAACCGTGGTGGTCATCATCATGGAATAAAAACGGTAGGACAGATGCGTTATCCAGGGAAGCACCTCCTCCAATCTTATTAACTGGGGCATTTCAAAGGGCAGCGGCAGGAAGATCAGAAATCTCAGATATTCCATTGCCGGTATTCTTCCCTTGGCCACACCGATGGTAGACATAATTATGATGAACAGGCTTGTGAAAAAATAAATCAGAACGATCCACTTCAATTTTCCGTGGGTAAAAAACCGGGGAGTTTTTCGTGAGTGCTTTTTCATTTTTCCCAGGGCGGTATACAGGCTGGCCCGGGGGCAGTAGCTTTGACACCAGGTTTTCTTTCGGTTTTTTACCAACAGGATGAGCGGAAGGGACATACATAGTATACCAGATAATGCAAGGTGTATGTTCACAAATCCGAGAGCAAAGAAAGCGAGTGTAATAATAAAGTAGAATTTTTTGTAATGCATGTTTTCACCTCGAAATAGATTAGGATGCCGCAATGATTAGCCCAAGCACGGCCCCGTATATGGACGTTCGGTAAGGGTTTTTTGTAATTGGGCAGGCTCCGCTGGGGCAGCCGACGGCTTTATAATATGGTTCGCAAAGCGTGTCGCTTGTTATTATAGATGGCATGGTTTTTTCCTCCTGTAATTATCTTGTGCTGCCGCAAGCAACAGGGCATCCTTGGGATAAATGTTAAAATGATTATAACAGATAGGGAAGGGGGCCTCTGTGATGTTATCACAGGAAACTAAATCCGGAGGACAGTCACGGCGAATGCTTCAGTTTATCTGGAAAAAACTTGCATAATCTTGAAGCAAAGCTGATATAGATTATTAAACATATTCTTAATAACAGAATAGTAAGGGGAAGCTTATGGATGAATTTGAGATGAGAAGCAGAATCGATGGTTACCTGAAGGAGGTATGCCATTACAGTCAGATGCAGGTATTTGCAACCTCCTATTACCAGAAGAATTATTTTCAGATGCAGATAGATGATGCGGCCGAGGGGCTGGCCAGCCTTTATATGGATCTGTTGAAATTGCCGGGGACGCGGCGGAAGCCGCTTAGTGACCGGTTACCGGAGGAATATGAGCAGAGTGTGAACGAGAAGCAATTTTTTCCGGAGCTTGCAGCGGGGTCAATGGATTATCAGCCAAGCTATCTGGGAGAATTAGTGCTGCAGCACCAGTTAGCCCAACAGGTGCAGCAAAATATTCCATCCCAGACGGAACCGGAAAATCAGACAGAGCCGGGAAACCAGTCGGGTGACCGCGGGGAGGAAGCTACGTTGCAGGAAACAAGGAGCTTTACTCCGGAGGAATTGGCTTATTACGACGGGAAAGAGGGAAGGCCGGCCTATGTGGCTGTGAACGGAATTGTATATGATGTCAGCTCCCTGGCGCGCTGGGCGGGAGGGAATCACTTTGGCCTGAGTGCGGGAAGGGATTTAAGCAGTGCCTTCCTGGGATGCCATCAGGGAATTATGGACCGGCTGAATCAGGTGCCGAAGGTAGGGGTTTTAAGCAGTTAATAATGCGGCTCCTGTATGCATGAAGAACAGAAGGCTTCATGCATACAAAAGCAGTGTATAGTGCGCCCGGCAGAGCGTAATGGAATACATGTCACTTATACGGCATTATGGCAGAAAGCAGCGATATAGTTCAGCGGAATATCACTTACGGAGCCTGCAACGCGATTGGGTTGATTGGAACTCCCTCTGTAGTAGCTGCTTCCGGTTCCCCTGTCCGGGCTGTTATCGGACATATCACCGCAAATGTTCTCGGCAAGAGGATTCGTCGGTGCAATGCCCTGTTCCGTCACAAGGCGCAAACAGGACTGGTTCACCGATAAAAGGACACCGGCAAAACCATAGCCGGAGGCACCTCCACTGGTGGTAAAGATGGTAACGTTTTCCCCGATATATCCTCGTATATGATCAACAAAGCCGAGGCCCCGGTTTTGACCGCGGTTGTTACGACCGTTATTGTTAAATCCGGTATTGCTAAATTCGTTATTGTTAAATTCGTTATTGTTAAATCTGTTATTGTTAGATTCGTTATTACTGAATTCGTTATTGTTGAATTCGTTATTGTTGAATTCATTATTGTTGAATCCGTTATTGTTAAATCCGTTATTGTTAAGTCGGTTATTATTTAATCGGTTATTATTTAATCCGTTATTATTAAATCTGTTACTATTACGTCTGTTATTATTACAACCGTTATTTGATGTGCATGACATAATCATTTCTCCTTTCAAATCATTTTAATATGGTCATAAGCATGCTTATCCTGGTTAAATTGCATTATGACAGAAGCTGGCAATCATATTAACCGGGATATCACATACGGAGCCGATCCTGTAAACATAGTCATCGGTATTGCGCATTTCTCTCTGGCTGCTTATGGTATCGCTCAGCGGATTGGCCGTCGCGAGTCCAAATCGATTCACTAAGGTTACAAATTGAGGGTTGACAAAGATCAGCACCCCTGTAAAACCACATCCGGAAGCACCGCCACTGGTAGTAAATATGGTGACTGTCTGGCCAATACAGCGGTACAGCTCTTCTATACACATAATAATTCCTCCTTAAATTATCTTTTAGATTCGCGAGCTTTCATCCGAATCCTACTATATCTTATGCGTAAAAGAAGGAAATGCGACGGGATTAGTGGGAATAATTGAAATATCGATTTTCTTCGGCGGAATATTTCACAATTAAGAGACAAAATCGGCGCGACAGAGAAGGT
>JAEZFH010000281.1 GCA_023437885.1 Bacillota bacterium
GTGCATTTACCTTCGGAGCTTCTTTTCTGGTATGGCATTTGATAAGGCTGACTTTAGGACTGAGGGTGCCTGTTCGCGAAGAGATTGAGGGACTTGATATCCATGAGCATGGCAATCAGGCCTATCCGGAATTCCCGGCAAGAAAGCAGAACCTTACCCTGCTGGCCAAGGATATTCGGGCTGACGAAAAGGAAACCCGGATATATTAGTAGCTGCACAAAATGGATATGGAATAAGGAGGATTTCACAATGAAGCATATAAAGGCAATATTACAGCCCGAGCGGCTGGCAGATGTCAGGGCTGGTCTGGAAAAGACAAAGTCGTACCGCGGCATTATCATAACAGATGTCATGGGACAGGGAATAGAAAAGGGAATTGTTCAAGCCTGGAGGGGTGAGAAATTCAGTACGGATTTGATTCCCAAGGTTGAAATCGATCTGATTGTAATGGATCAGGATGTGGATGAAATAGTACAGATCATATTTGCAAGTGCCCGGACCGGTGAAATTGGTGACGGAAAGATATTCATATACCCGGTGGAAGAGGCCATCCGAATTCGAACAGGGGAGAAAGGGGACAGTGCCCTGGACTAGAGAAGGCCTAAGTAAAAAATACTCATCCCGCAGGACGGAAAGAAATTGCCATGGGAGCATATTTTTGATAAAATAGATGTGTAAATGAAAATGAATATCAGAAATATGAAATGGAGTATTAGTATGTATACAAAGCAGGAACTAATTCATGATATTAAGAAGCTGGGCATTGAAGCAACAGATACCCTGCTGATTCATTCCTCCATGAAAGCCATCGGTGAAGTAGAAGGAGGAGCGGACACTGTATTGGATGCTTTTATGGAATATATGAAGGAAGGCTTACTGATCTTCCCCACCCATACCTGGGCGCAGATGAATGATGAATACAGGGTCTTTCGTGTGGACACAGAGCCGTCCTGTGTGGGACTCCTTACGAATATGTTTTTAAAGCGGCCGGGTGTGATCCGTTCCTGGCATCCTACACATTCGGTAGCAGCTTACGGAAGGGATGCCCTGGAATATACCTCCGGCGAAGAAAACAGTGAGACGCCATGTCCAAGGACCGGATGCTGGGGGAAGCTGTATGACCGGAAGGCCAAGATACTGATCCTTGGCTGCAGTCTTAAGCGGAATACTTATCTGCATGGAGTAGAGGAGTGGAACCGGATTGAGAACCGGCTGACGGATTATTATCATCCTTATCAGATTATAACACCTCAGGGCAGAGTACTGGACCGCCCGCTGCGGGGCCATTATAATCCTGGCGGTGATATTTCACAGAATTACGATAAGATGCAGATTCCATTCCTTTATCATGGAATAGCCGTAGAGGGAAGAATCGGTGATGCCGAAAGCACCCTGTGCGATGCTGTGGGAATGGCGGAACTGACCTCCTCCTACCTGCAGAGAAATCAGGATTTGTTCCTGAACGGGGATCCTATTCCCGAGGATTGGCTCTAGAAGAATAACTTCAGAATAACTTCAAAAAAGTCCATGGACTATGTCAGCAGTCCACGGACTTTTCAACTTCTTAAAGGAAAGGGTATCTATTGCTTACTCGTGCAGATGCCTTAGCACATGCATAAACTCAGTTCGAAGCAGGACTTCTTTCCCGGAGATAAGGATATTGCAGGATTACCGTTTCATCTTAGCAAGGATGCTTCTGGCCACGCTGATACCGTTGGCAGAGGCCTGCTGCAGACCGCGGGTCACCGCTGCACCGTCACCGATGGCACGAAGGCCGGCGATGCTGGTCTCAAAATCCGTATTTACAACGACCTTATTCGAGTAGAACTTAACCTCGACACCATATAGCAGAGTCTCATCGCTGGCAATGCCGGGAGTAACCTTATCCAGTGCAAGAATCATTTCTTTTATATCCACCATGATCCGGTGAGGGAATACCAAGGATAAATCACCCGGGATGGCATCCTTCAGGGTAGGAATCAGGTTGTTTCTGCAAAGTCTTTCTTCTGTGGTTCGTCTTCCTCTCTGGAAATCACCAAAGGTCTGAACGAGGATTCTGCCGCCGCAGAGCATATTGCTTAATTGGGCGATATGCTTGCCGTACTCGATGGGAGTCTTGAAGGGCTTGGTAAAATTCTTCGATACGAGAATTGCAAAGTTTGTATTATTTGTTTTGAATTCCTTGGACTTATAGGCATGTCCATTCACTACTGCCAGGTTATTTTCATAGTATTCGGTAGCCACCTCACCGGAAGGATTGGTACAGAAGGTACGTACCTTATCGTCAAAGGTGGGGGTGTAATATACCAGCTTTGCTTCGTAGAGGTTCTTATTCAGGAATTCCATAACCTCATCCCGAACCTCAACACGGACACCGATATCTACGGTACCGACCTTGGTTTCGATTCCGTGCTCCTTGCAGATCTGGTTGAACCAGTCGGAGCCCTCCCGCCCAATGGCAGAGACAATCTCCTCCGCATAGTAGGTATCACCCTTGGAGGTTACGATACCCTTCGCTTTTTTATCTTCAATTATAATAAACATAACCATGGTATTAAATACCATCTCAACACCGCTTGCAAGCAAATGCTCCTGCAGTCTGGTATAAATCTTATATCCCTCTTCCGTACCGAGATGACGGATCGGACACTCGATCAGCTTCAGGTTGGCGTTGATGGCTCGTCTTCTGATCTCACGGATTTCTGCTTCCTTATCTACACCGTAGACGCTGGTATCTGCTACGAATTTGAGATAAATATCGTCAGATTCCGTAATCAATTCCATTGCTTTATCATAGCCCAGAATATCCGGGAGATTACCGCCTACATCCGGAGAGAGGGAGAGCTTTCCGTCGGAAAAGGCTCCGGCTCCGGCGAAGCCTGTTGTAATTGAGCAGGGTTGGCAGCCGATACAATGTTTGGTGGTCCGCTTTGGGCACATTCTTTTTTCAATCGGACGGCCCTTTTCCACCATCAGTATTTTAAGGTCTTTGTTTTCTTTGATTAATTCATAGGCACAAAAAATACCGGAAGGACCGGCTCCTATGATAATGATATCGTAATTTTGCATCGACAACACTCCTTCTGGCATGATATTGGTTTTTTGACCGTGCTAATTCTATCATATAATCTGATACAATACAAGATGAATTATTGCGGAAAATGCGGCAGAAATGTGATCTTCATCGGTTCTTATCCGGAAGTTAAATCAGACCGAAATGTTTGAGAGCGCTTTCGATGCCGTGCTCATCCACGTCCCCGGTCACATAGGTAACGATATCTTTAATCTCCTGAGGAGCATTTCCCATAGCGATGGAATGCTTTGCATAGGTCAGCATCGGAAGGTCATTCTCACTGTCCCCGAAGGCAAAGGTATCATCTAAAGAAATTCCAAGATGGTTTATAATATATTCCATACCGCTTGCTTTGGAATATCCCTTGGGTACAATCTCATAAAATTGTCCGTTCCGCTGAATAAAATCAAGAGTATTCTTATATTTGTCATAGAACCGGTTTGCATCCTGCTCGTCCTCCGGCCAGATACAAAGCTTGTCAAACTCAATATCGGGGTCCTCCCAGGTGCCAGGGACAAATTGATGCTTATGCTGATATTCAATCAGACCTTTGATGATGGGGCTCGTTGAGCTGGGATCAAAATAGATTGCCCTGGAACCCTCCAAGGCGGCTTCAATCCTGGCCTTGCGAAGATCATGCATCAAATCCTGCGATAAAGGCTTTGGCAGAGCGGTCTGTAACAGCACCTCGCCGCGATATTCTATGTAAGTACCGCAGCCGCAGATGTATCCGTCAAAGCCTAAATCCAGTATACTTTTATCGATAAAGGAGATTACCCTGCCGGTATTAATCATTACGATATGACCCTTTGCCTGGGCTTCCCTGATGGCAGCTTCTGTGCTGTCGGACAGTTGATAGGTGCGGTGGCTCAATATGGTTCCGTCAATATCAAAGAATAATATTTTTTTGCTCATGATTTTCTCCATTCCCTTGCTGCTTTTATGACTGGTATTCAACTCATTCCATATCATATCATCTCTGTCTGGGTTTGTAAAATAATAAATCCAGATCTGGAAAAAAGAAAAAGTGGTAACCTAACCGCAGATGGCCCCGAAAATTGCAGATGAGCACTTAACAAAGCCAAGGGAAAGCCCATACATTGACAATAACAATGGTTACCCCCTTGACAAGTATAAAAAAGTCGATTAAGATTAGTGAAAAGATGAAAAGACAATAACGTTGAAGGTGAGTATACTTTAATTAAAGTATAGTAGAATATATTTTCCCGCCAGAGAGAATCTGCCACCGGCTGAGAGCAGATTCAGGGTTCGGATATATTACGAAGTTCGGCACCGGAGTTGCTTTTAAGATATTGCTGTAAGAGGAGATTGTATCATTGAGTCTCTTATGGGATAAAAGAGAAGCCGGAACAGCCCCGTTATGGCTGATGAGGAGTCTGCATTGCAGACTTGAAGTTGGGTGGTACCACGATGCTTTCGTCCCTTTTGGGCGGGGGCTTTTTTTTATTTCATGAGGTTTTTGTGAATGCTTTATGAAATAAAAGCGGTTCGTGTCGCTGTGAGAATTTTGCAGGTAAATTCCAGCATGAGAGTACCGCACCTGTTAAATGCAATGGAACATGATAATGAATTATTTTAGGAGGTAGGAAGATGTTAGAGAACCTGGAGCGCATTAAAGAGCAGTTTTCAAAAGAATTGAATGCTGCCAACCTAAAGGAAGAGCTGGAGAAAATCCGAGTGTCCTTTCTTGGCAAGAAGGGACTTGTTACCGAGGCTTTAAAGGATCTTCGCAACCTGGATGCGGAAGCGAAGAAAATGGCCGGTATGCAGGTAAATATGCTGAAGGATGAGATTGAGCAGGCAATCGTAGAATATCAGAAGTTGATGGAAGAAAAAGAATACCAGAGGGAAATCGAGAGGGCGGAACACTACGATTACTCCATTCCGTCCGATAAACCTGTTGGTTCGATGCATCCGATCACGATTGTTCAGAAGCAGATTGAAGATATCTTTAAGACCATGGGCTTTATTGTTGAAGACGGGCTGGAGATACAGACGGAGTTCAATAATTTTGAGGGGGTTAACATACCCAAGAATCATCCGGCAAGGGATATGACGGATACCTATTATCTGGAGAACGGACAATTGCTTAAAACTCATACCTCGGCTGCCCAGAATACGATCTTAAGAAAGTACGGAGCTCCCAAGCCCGGCGAACCGCTGAAGGTATTATTCCCCGGAAGATGCTTCCGCAATGAGAACATCGATGCCAGCCATGAGAATACCTTTTTCCAGCTGGAGGGTATGATGGTTGGAAATGATATCTCCATCTCGAACCTGATCTACTTCATGAAGGTACTTTTGTCCGAGGTATTCCAAAGAGATGTTAAGGTCAGGCTGCGCCCCGGCTTCTTCCCCTTCGTAGAACCGGGCTTTGAGCTGGATATCAACTGTGCGATCTGCGGCGGTACCGGCTGTCCTACTTGCAAGCAATCCGGCTGGTTGGAGCTGCTGCCCTGCGGTATGATCCATCCCAATGTTCTCCGTCTGGGAGGAATTGATCCGGATAAATATACCGGCTTTGCCTTCGGTCTCGGATTGACCAGGCTGGCGATGATGAAGTATAACATCAAGGATATCCGCCTCTTTAACAGCGGTAACTTAAAACAATTAAAACAATTTGCACGGTAAGCATATTACTCCATAGAAAGCAGGGCATTTTTCAAGCTTGCTTGAGAAAATGACGTGATGTCCATGGATAAGCGCAGCGAGAGCGAAAAAGCAGAGCTTTTGAGCTGTAATATGCTTACGATAAGCGTATTACTCCATGGAAAGCAGTGCTTTTGAGCCGTAATTCGCAGTTATAGTCCGCAGTTATAGATTGGTAAAGTGAAAGATTGGAGGAATAATATCATGTATATATCGATGAACTGGATATCCGAATTCTCGGATTTATCCGGAATAGATTTAAAGGATTTGATTGGAAGATTCACTCTTGCAACAGCGGAGGTAGAAGGAATCCATGAGAAGGGAAAAGACATCAGAGGGGTTGTCGTTGGCAAGATTATCGAAATCCTGGATCATCCAAACTCTAAGAAGCTCCATCTGGTGAAGGTGGATATCGGCAGAGAAGTGGTAGACTGCGTCTGCGGTGCACCCAATGTATTTGTGGGAGCTGTGGTTCCCTTTGCAACCCTCGGGGGACAGGTCGGAGAGCTGGAGATTAAGGAAGCAAAGATAGCTGGCGAGACCAGCCATGGAATGTGCTGTTCAGAGAAGGAGCTTGGCATTAGTGAGGAGCATTCCGGTTTAATGATACTGGAGGATCGATATCCGCTGGGAACGGATATTAAGGACATTATGCAGATTGAGGATACGATCTTCGAGGTAGACAACAAATCCCTAACCAACCGTCCTGATCTGTGGGGACATTACGGAATTGCACGGGAAATCTCCGTTCTAACCAAGAGGCCGTTAAAGCCTCTGGAAGTAATGGACACAAGTGTCTATAAGGATCTGGAGGCAATTGATGTCAAGGTTGAGAATACAGAGAAGGCATACCGTTATAGCTGTATAACCGTCGGCAATATTACCGAGAAGAAGTCTCCGCACAATATGCGTATCCGCCTCAGTTACTGCGGTATGAGACCGATTAATCTGCTGGCTGACTTAACCAATTACCTGATGATGGAGCTGGGACAGCCGATGCATGCATTTGATCGCAATAAGGTATCCGCCATTCGTGTGAAAACCTATCCGGAGACAGTAAGCTTTACTACTCTTGACAGTGTAGAACGCAAAGTGGATACAGATACCCTGTTGATCTGTGATGAGAAGGAGCCGGTGGCGATTGCCGGTATCATGGGAGGAGAGCTCTCGGAAATCACCGAGGCTACCGATTCCGTACTTCTTGAATCTGCCAATTTTGACGGTGTATCGGTCCGTAAGTCCGCAACCAGACTCGGTCTTCGCACCGAGGCAAGCTCCAGATATGAGAAAACTCTGGATCCGGAGCTTACGGTTCCTGCAATTGAGCGTTTCTTAAAATTGCTTGTGGATATCGATCCCGATATTACGGTAACCTCTTCTCTTACCGATTGTTATGTGAAGAAATACGAAACCATATCCATAGATTTTGACAAGGCATATGTAGATAAATATACCGGCATTGATATCTCCTCCGATCAGATTGAAGAGACTCTGACTGCTCTTGGCTTTGGCGTGACCCGCAATCAGGATGACTTCCGTCTTGTGGTCCCTTCCTGGAGAGCCACCAAGGATGTGAGTATGAAGGCGGATATTATTGAAGAAATCACTCGTATCTACGGCTATGATAATTTCGATATTTGTTCAACCAAGAGCTATCTGGTACCGGTTCGTCACAGTGTGGAGAGAAGCAATGAATACCGTATGAAGGAGCTTTTGACAGAACGCTACGCGATGAACGAGGTTCACAGCTATCTTTGGTATGAGAGCAAGGTGAACAAGGAGCTGGGCATTCAGACGGAGCCCAATATCCGTATCATCAATTCCGTTGCGGCAGAAAATGACACCATCCGGGCCACAATGATTCCCAGCCTACTGGGCTTCGTATCAAAGAATGTGGATAGCTTTCCGGAGATGGGAATGTATGAAATCGGACGTGTCGCAGAGGGCTTGAATGCAGAGGGACTGTGCAATGAGCGCAAGAAGCTGGCGTTCGTTGTAGCCAGCAAAAAGCGGACGGAGAAGGAAGTATACTTCAGATGTAAGGAAATTATCTGGCAGCTTCTTCAGTCCGTTAAGAACATCAGCCCTTCCTTCGCATTAAAGGAAGAACCGGCGAAGTATAACTATGTTCATCCGGTCAATAGCGCAGGAATTTATCTTAAGGAGCAGGAAATCGGATATTTCTCCATTCTGAATCCCAGGGTAAAAAATAAGATCGATAAGAAGCTGAATGTTGCCTTTGCTGAGATTGATCTGGAGGAGCTGGAGAAGGTTGGGGAAGAAAGCCTTCGTTATACGGAGGTATCCAAATATCCCGGCGTTACAATTGATCTAAGCCTGCTGACAGATAAAGCTCTGCGTTATGAGAATATAGTGAATAGTATTAAGGAGTATCCCTGCGAATATCTTCAGGGAATACGCCTGGTGGATATTTTCGAGGATGAGAAGCTCCTTGCAGGGAAGAAGAGCGTAACGATCCGTCTGGAATTCGGTTCTATGGAACGGACACTGGAGGGTGCCGAGATTTCCAGCATGGTAGATGAGCTGCTGGCATTATTGGCGGCCAAGGGCCTGGAGATCAGAAAGTAAAGCTTGCAGTAATAGATAGAATATAGTTTGGAAGATATGTTCATATGAGCCAAAAATATTAGGAAAACTGCAAAAAGCCATAAATAAGGCAAAAATAATTTTTGATGCCGCTAACATTATACAAAACACCGCCCTGGTAGGATCATGGGCGGTGTTTTAGCTTGGGAACGGTCTCATCAAGTCCAAAGTTACAGGGCCTCGGAGGCTATCCCACAAGTGTTTTTTTATGGGTCCATCCTATAAAAAATGCGCAACTGTGACATAGTTGCCCCGCTTACCTACGGGCATCTTATATTTTTATTAAAATTTATTATCATAACAATCGCTATTGACAATTTGACTACTGCGTGTTACTATATAGCAGTAGTAAGTAATACTGCATACCAGTCATACCAAATAGCAAAGGAGGGATTACGCTGGAAAACCTAACGGAAATGCTCAAAGGTGTGCTTGAAGGCTGTGTCCTTGAAATTATCAACCGCGGAGAAACCTACGGTTACGAAATCACGCGGAGGTTGAATGCTCTCGGCTTCACAGATGTTGTGGAAGGAACTGTCTATACCATTTTGGTGCGGCTTGAGAAGAATAAACTTGTGGACATAGAAAAAAAACCATCCGATATGGGACCGCCGCGCAAGTTTTTCGTGCTCAACGATGCGGGGCGCAAGGAACTACAGGCGTTCTGGGAAAAATGGGAGTTCGTATCATCAAAAATTAACGAGTTAAAGGAGAAAACATAATGAATTTTTGGGAAAAAGTCACAGGCAGTGACATGACGAATGAATTGAAAGCTTTTGAATCACGAGCCAAAAGACTGCCGGCTGATTATCAAGCGGCCTGGGAAGAAATCAAGGCAAATCTTTGGTCACACTCGGATTTCACCGGCCGCAACCTTATGCCTATTCTTGACGGTGTGCTTGGCCTGCTCGAAGAAACCGCGGCGGACGGGCAGAGTGCCCGTGAAGCTTTGGGTGACGATATCAAAGCCTTCTGTTCAGCACTGGTCGGAGAAGAAGGGGCAAAGTCATTTCGCGACAAGTGGCGTGAGCAGCTCAACAATAATATCACTAAAAAATTAGGTAAATAGGAGGATAGGTTGAAAAGAAAAGCACGGAGTGTGCTTTTTGCTCAATCTTTATATGCCGCTGAAGCGGCGGATGGGAGTCTAAATGAGAATACAAGATATTATCGAAGGCAAAAAAGAGTGGCGAGCGCACATGGCCCGTGTCAAAGCGCTCCCGCAAGATTATCAGATTGCTTATAAAGAGATTCAAAAATATCTATTTAAGGTCGGTCCTGTGCAGCTAACCGAAGGGACGGATTTGCTCTCAGGGATTGTCGACTTTTTTGAAGAGGGTGCGGCCTTAGGGAAAGGCGTGCTCGAAGTGACAGGCAATGATGTAGCGGCTTTCTGCGACGATCTGATCAAAGATTCAGTAACTTATGCTGATATCTGTCAAGAATCTGTGAACCAGGAAGTTAACAAGGCTATGAAAAAGGCTGCGGATAAAACAAAGTAAAAGGGGGATATCCGGATGGAAAAAGCAATTGAAGTGAAAGAGCTGCGAAAGTCTTTCAAGAATACAGAAGTTCTAAAGGGCGTCGATTTTGAGGTGAAGCGGGATGAGATTTTCGCTCTGCTCGGCTCCAACGGCGCGGGCAAGACGACGATTGTTAAAATCCTCACCACACTGCTTAAACAGGACGGAGGCACCGCCGCCGTAAACGGATTTGACGTTGCCTTAAAGCCCGGCCATGTACGGCAGTCGATCAGCCTGACAGGGCAATTTGCAGCCGTGGACGAGATATTAACCGGGCGGGAAAATTTCATTATGATCGCCAAGCTGCGGCACCTTGCAAATCCGCGTCAGGTTGCTGACGATCAGCTTAAACGCTTCGGCCTGACCGACGCTGCCGACCGCAGGGTTTCCACTTATTCGGGCGGCATGCGCCGCAGGCGCGACATCGCCATGAGCCTTATTGGAAAACCGCAGCTTATCTTCCTTGACGAGCCGACTACCGGGCTTGACCCCGAAGGACGTATTGAGGTTTGGAAGACGGTCAAAGAACTTGCAGATAATGGCACGACGGTATTTCTGACCACGCAGTATTTGGAGGAAGCCGAGCAGCTTGCAGAACGAATTGCCATTCTGCATGAGGGCAGAATCATCGCGGGAGGTACCCTTGCGGAGCTGAAAAATCTGTTTCCGCCCACAAAGGTGGAGTATATTGAAAAACAGCCAAGCTTGGAGGAAATATTTCTCACAATCGTCGGGAAGAGGGAGGAAAAATAAATGGAAAACGTAAAGAAGCACTTTTTCAGCGATATGGGTGTCATGCTTGGACGTTCCATGCGCCATATTTTCCGCAGCATGGATACCATTATCACGGTCACCATCACCCCCATCGCAATGATGCTGCTATTCGTCTATGTGTTCGGCGGCGCGATTCAAACCGGTACGAATAACTATGTGAACTATCTGTTGCCCGGTATTCTGTTGATGGCGATCGCAAGCGGCATATCTTATACGGCATATCGTCTGTTTATGGATATGCAGAGAGGCATTTTCGAACGCTTCCACTCCATGCCGATTGCGCGTTCGGCCGCGCTGTGGGGGCATGTGCTGACATCACTGGTCTCCAATGCGATATCGGTTGCCGTAATCATTCTTGTTGCGCTCCTGATGGGCTTTCGCTCATCGGCGGGAGTATTGTCATGGCTTGCTGTGGCCGGCATACTCGCGTTGTTTACACTGGCCTTGACATGGATCGCGGCGATTGCCGGACTGTCCGCAAAATCGGTGGATGGTGCAGGTGCTTTTTCCTACCCGCTTATCTTCCTTCCATTTATCAGTTCGGCGTTTGTGCCTACCGAAACGATGCCGTCAGCCGTCCGTGCTTTTGCTGAAAATCAGCCGGTAACTTCAATAGTGGAAGCCATCCGAAGGCTCCTTTCGAGGCAACCGGTCGGAAATGATATTTGGGTTGCCCTCGCATGGTGCTTAGGGATACTGATCGTCGCATATTTATTTGCGATGCGTGCGTATAAACGGAAAACAGCTTAATTTCATCAAAGAGCCAGACGCTAAGAGCAGAGCCGGTAACCGTGAATGAAATCACAGTGATCGGCTCTTCCTTATTAAAATCTCCAAACCAGGTGATTTCTGACATGTTTCATGTCGAATTCAAAACCGAAATTGAAAAAATCATCTGGAATATCTGAAGCTGTCCCTGTATAAGCATTTTCTGAGGAGATGTAGGCAAAAGCGGTCTACGGTAAGAAGGTCTGCGATTATATGGGGATTCAGCATAAAGGTACAATACCTATGGAAACACTGCGCCTTATAATGCGGCGGTTTGAAGAAAAAGATGCAAAGGATATGTTCCAGAATTGGGCAGGAGATCCTGAGGTATGTAAATATCTGTCCTGGGGCCCGCATCCGAATGAAGAGGTTTCCAGAAAGAGAATTTTACACTGGATCAGCAATTATATACGGTATAATTCCTATGTATGGGCACTGGTTGATAAGAAACAGGGAAAGGTGATTGGCTCGATCAGTGTTGAGATTTCCAACGATATCGCCGGGCTTTGTGAGGTGGGCTATTGCCTGTCCAGGGAATATTGGAACCGGGGAGTGATGACGGAAGCCCTGCGTGCAGTGATGCATTATCTGTTCTATGAGATCGGCTATCAGCATATTCAAGCAAAGCATGATGTATTGAATCTGGCTTCCGGCAGGGTAATGCAGAAGGCGGGGATGGTATACAACCGGACGGAAGAGAAGGTTGGACTTCGCAGAGACGGTACGTATTATGACTGCGCTGTTTATATAAAGCATAAAGAGGATGAGGGATGATGCAATGCCCCGGGAAGGGCAGGGTAAGGGTATTAAAAGATACAGGAGCCTGTGGCTGCGGGAAATCCACCTTGGCAAAAAGCCTGGCTCTTGGGAGTGAACGTACCTTTTTCATTGAAGGAGATGTATTGAGTGACTGCTTTTGTAATATGGGACAAGATTCCTGGGATCAGCGATTAAGAATTACCTGGGATAATATTATCTCTTTAACACGAAATGCATTGCGAAACCGGCTGAGTGTAATTATTGATTATGTAGTTGAGGATGAACTTCCCAGATTACTGGAGGGTTTGGAGGAACTTGAATACGAGCTGAGATACATTATGCTCTTAGCCGATGAGGAGGGTAGTTGAGAAATAAAATACAAAAAACAAGATATAATATAGGATTGACGATTTCTTTAAAACGGTATAAGCTAATGGTATTCAATAGACGCCAGAACTTCAGTATTCTGGTATAGCGGCAGAGCCGGGGATAGAACTATGAAAAGATGCTGCTTTCGTATCGTAGGGATAGCCGGAGAAGCTCTTTGGGAAAATGGTGGTTTCCGGTACCCCATGTCTGATTTGGCAGCAGAATGCCTATGCCAGGGAATGGATAAAAGAACGGGCTTTAAGAATTCATGTTCCGCAGGAGACAGGAGGCGGCCATCTGGGCATTCTGGGTCAATGCGGCAGCTTTTAATAAAATTACATAGGGAGGATAAAATTATGTTAAAAGAATTTAAGAAATTTGCATTACGGGGAAATATGATTGATTTAGCCGTCGGTATTATCATCGGAGGTGCGTTCAGCGGGATTGTGAATTCCCTGGTGAATGATATAGTTATGCCGATTTTAAGTTTATTAACCAAGAGGATTGACTTTACCAACTTATTTTTTGCATAGGACGGTAAGCATAACGACACTCTGGAATTGGCCAAGAAGGCAGGGGCAGCCACAATTAATTACGGTACCTTTATCTCAGGAGTACTTAATTTTATTATTATGGCATTCGTTGTCTTTCTTATGGTGAGGTGGATTAATAAGCTGAAGAAGCCGGAACCGGCTGCGGCTCCCACAGTGAAGCAGTGCCCTCATTGTATGTCGGAGATTAACATCAATGCTAAAAAATGCCCTTATTGTACTTCAGATATCCAGTAACTGGACCTGGAAGCAGATGATGAGGAGGCTTGACTCTGAATGTCAATTCCCGTCTATCAATATTAGATAATGCATTCCAAGGAAGCTTCTCTCCATTGTCAATTGCAGATAACCCGGGTACGATTAAGATGGTATCCGGGTTTTTATGTGTGCCCGGTGGGCACACGTTCTAACGGGTGAAAGACCCCAATCCGCCCGGCAGTGGGAAGGATACAGCCGAAGCCAAGGGTGTCCATC
>JAEZFH010000286.1 GCA_023437885.1 Bacillota bacterium
GTCTGCCCTGATCAAATGCATCGAAGAACGCAAGGCTGGTAATACAGAATTCTTAAGTGCAGAAAAATCACTTCAAGGAGTATTAGATCGGATGAAAATGGAAGAAATTACCATATTTCTGAATAATTTTCTACCAGCGTATGATAAAACGCTGGATGAACTTAATTAAGAAATTCTTATCCGCAACCAATGGTTTACAAAATGTAATTTTCAGTTGGTAGATTCGCTGGATGATTTCCATTATGCTTATTCTAAGAAAACCAAAAATAATTTGCAAAAATTATCTTTCGAGTTTCTTATGTACTGCTATGCATAGGTTTTGTAAATCAGAGGAAGCCGATGAAATGCAGTGCTTAATACACTGATTTTATGAAAGGTGAGGATAAGTGATGAAATTACAGGATAAGATCGCGCAGATAAGAAAAGAGAGAGGATTGTCCCAGGAGGATCTGGCGGAGCAGCTTGGAATATCCAGACAGGCAGTCGCTAAGTGGGAATCCGGCTTAAGCTGTCCCGATGTGGATAATTTGATTGCACTGAGTTCGATTTTTCAGATCAGCATAGACAGTATGCTGAAGGCAGAGGAGGATGGGTGCAGTTCCTTTCATCCAAAGGAAAAAAGGGTATTGTCCGATGCTGCGGTTGCGTTTCTGTGCAAGGCGAAGAAGGAAACCTATGCGGGTGAGTCTAATCGTGTGGAGGCCTGCAGGCCGGGTTCTTATGACTATCGCTATAGTGAAGGAGCGTACATCTATTACGATTCCTATTTTGGCGGAGAGCGGTTTGTAGGGGAAGAGGTATTATATGAGGAGAGCCAGCCGGTCTATTCGATGAATTACGTGGGACGTGTTCTGGGAGAGGGTTTCTCGGGTGATTTTCTAAAGGAAGCTCTGGAGCTGGTTCCGGAGGAATATCCCTTCCGCGGTCCTATGCTGTACCGGAACGGTGACTATACCTATCATTGCTTTATCACCGGTGATTTGGAATGGTTCCAGGGTCATGAGGAGATTTATCTCCTGGAAAAGCGCATCTACGAATGCTGCTTTCATGGCGGTATAATTAAATAACATTACGCTCTGTTAGATAATCATGTTGATAGTCTGCATTGCAATTGCCATAGAAAGAAAATAATGAGAGGGCACGATAAAAACGGCATTTATCATATTAATCACATAAATTCTTTGCATAGTAAACTCAAAGGTAGGATGTACAGATTCAAAGGGGTGTCTACTAAATTTCTATCAAATTATATGGCTTGGTATAAGTGGCTTGAAAGCTTTAAAGATGATAAAGTAATCATTCGAACGAAGAATATGCTAATACACAGTGTAATACCTTTTGTAGATACCAAAATTAAAGAATATAAAGGTAGAGATATTTTATTTGTTTAAATATATAATAATTGAATTTCGGGGGGGGATTTTGTGAAAATTGATTATGAAAATTTAAAGAACGAGGTAATATCCAGCTTGGAAAAAAACAGAATTTGGGTATTGTCAACAGCGTCAAATGGGAATATATCATCAAGGTCTATGAGTACCATAAATAAAGGATTAGATATATATTTTCAAACAAGTAAGAGCTATATTAAGCACAATCAAATGCAAGAAAATAATAATGTTGCTTTGTGTAATAATAATATTTCTATTGAAGGAATAGCAGAGGAAATTGGAAATTGGAAAGATGAAAAAAACAAAGAATTGATGGAGTTATATAAATCGATACATCTTGGTTCCTTCAATGCTTATGGATTATTAGAAGGACAAGTTGTATACAAAGTTACACCGAAACTAATAAAATTATGGAAATATATAGATGGAACTCCAATAAGACAAAATCTATATGTCTATGAAAAGATAGCAGAACAATTAGATTTTATGTAAAACAAATACCGGAGAGGAGAAAGTACGATGGTGGAGATAGATGGAAAGTGGATTATGGAGGGACTTGATCTGTCGGATAGCAGCAGAATAAAAACCAGTACGGAATTATCTGAATTTGTTCGGGAATTCGGCTTTCTTCCTCTCTTTAAGAACAATGTAAAAGGCTTCTCTGTGGAAGAGATGACGGCTTCCGCTTCCTGGTGGAGTGATAATTCCAAGGAAGATCCCTGGGCTTGGCGAGAGGTAATTGCAGGGGAGGGACAGATTGCTTATGGCAAGCTCTTCGCAAACCGAGCCGGCTTTATTTCCCGGGAGTGGTATCCGGTTTTTGCATCTTATCGAAGAAATGGCTATGACTTTGACAGCAGGTATGAGGACGGTCTGGCAAGCCATCGTGCGAAGAAGATCATGGATGTCCTTGAACTCGGTGAAGTGCTGCCGTCCAACGAGATTAAAGCGATCGCCGGCTTTGGAAAGGGCGGAGAAAAGGGCTTTGAAGGAGTTATGACTGCGCTTCAGATGCTGACCTATATCACGGTCCGGGGCTTCCGCCGAAGAAGCAATAAGAAAAATGAGGAATATGGCTGGCCGGTTGCCCTATTTTCCGTCAGTGAGAAGCTTTATGGCGGGGAGCATGTACGGTCCGCCTATGGAATCCGTCAGGAGGAAGCAAAGCAGCGTATTATCAGCCGGGTACATGACAGATTTCCTGAGGCAGCACTGACCGATATTGAAAGGGTCATTCGCTGAAAAGTGGATTCCTTCTGTAGCAGCGGATAAGTGGAACATCAATTGCTGTGAATCGCAGTTTAAAGTGAAAAACATAATAATCAGCCCTATAATTGGCACAGAGAGTGATTGAAGCAGAGTATTGACATATACTCTGCTTCTTTTTATCAGATGACAAACTGAACGAAATAGAAGCAGTTGCCTGTTGTTTTTATTACTTTGAACAGGCGGCATGAATTATTAATGTTTTCTTAAGATTATAGTAAATAGTCCTATATTATTGCACTGAGCTACAAAAGAAGCTATAATATTAATATCAAATATATGGAAATACAGGGAAACATAGCTTGGATGGGATAGCGTCGATAAGTGTTTTTAATTCAGTAAGCCGTCTTTTTGCACTTGGAGTCTTAAAGGAATTTAGTTATATATACAGTTTGAGCATAGGAGAGGAGAAAGAGATATGAGTAACGGAAGTAAGTCTATGGATTTGAATAGAGGAAAAATTGTGCGGAGTTATATTATTGCTTTAGCTATGTTCACCCTCGCATTAATTATGATGAAGGAGCCGGCAAAAGCCTTAGCGACAACAGCAGGAACCGGGACCCAGGTCAGTGTTGCAGTAAATTACCTGGACGAGATTCTAACTGTGAACAAGGGCCCAGGAAACAGCGATAGATTCTATGTCAGTCTGGACAAAGGGAAGACCTGGGAAAACATCCCCTTAAGCGGGGCGAGCGGGCAGATTGATATTTCCGCGATGCTCTCCTCAAAGGAGGTCGTCGTTTTCTTTCGGGGGAATAAAGATACAGGGATATTAGAATATACCTTAAAGGCAGAGCCGAATGATCTGAAAGTATATTATGAAGTGGTTAATGGCGAGGGCCGGATTACTTATTCTGTATCCGGTGGTGCTGTTGAGTACCGAAAGGGAAGCAACGGAACTTGGAAA
This sequence comes from Bacillota bacterium, assembly GCA_023437885.1. Lineage (GTDB taxonomy): Bacteria > Bacillota > Clostridia > Lachnospirales > Lachnospiraceae > Mobilitalea. The sequence continues at coordinate 3,565 of JAEZFH010000286.1, forward strand.
AGTGCAATAAATAGTATGCCGACCTCCATCTATGAGGTGAAAGGGGCTACATTATATTACCGAACGGCGGCAACGGCTGATGCAAGAGCAGGGAAGGTAATCACCGTAAAGGTGCCGAAGCGTCCTTCTTCTCCTGCGGTGAAGTTGGATGGCGGAAAGCTGGTCTTCAGTGGAATAAAAGCGAATGAAACGCAGTACAGCTTAAATGGATCAGGCGTGTGGAACTATATGACCACAGACCCCAAGGTTAAGAGCATCAGCCTGTATACACTATTGAATATAAATCCCTTAGCCAATTCCCAGCTCCAAGCGATGATGTTTGAGATTCGTACCCTGGGAAATACAAAGAAACCAACTTCGGGAGTACGTATGCTGGAAATTCCTCAGCAGCCGGTCTGCCCGGATACCATTAAGCTGGAGGGTACTACTCTGACGGTAACCGACCCGCTGAAGGGGAGTTACGAATATACCAGGGTGGAAGGGAATGGACAGCTGAACATTGCTACGGCAAAGTGGACCGGCATATCGGCAAATAAGTCAGTAATTATTCCGAAAGCATCAGTGAATGATGTAATTTATGTCAGATTAAAAAGTACAACGAATTCTAAGACAAGACTGGTCACTCCGGCATCGACCTATAAGTATTTTCCGGTAACCTCCATAACCGTAAAAAAGTAGTGATAGCAAAGAATATAGTTCTATTTATATCTATCTATATATAGATAAACGTATAAAGGTGAAAGCTTATCTGGTGAGCTGAAATCCTCCAGTTCGATAAGAGATTTTCCGATTGGATTGAATTCAGTAAATTGTATTTATTTAAGGAATACAGAAATACGGGATATAAGAACCAATAAGGCGGCAGTTTCGAAATAAGTGTTGCAAGAACACTTATTTCGAAACTGTCGCCTTATTAACCGTATACAGTTCGGTAGGGTCCGCTGTAATATTCCTTTACCATAAAGCCTGATGCTGAGATGGGATTGCGGTTTGTCTGGTTGGTGTCTGGGCTTTCGTTTGGAAAAAGAATACCGATGAATCTTGACGAATTGGTCAATCCGAAGCAAAGAGGTTTCAGCGATTTGGCAGGAGAAAAAAGGAACATTAGGAATGATTATCATTTCTTGACAAGGATATTTTTTCATGATATATTCAAAACAGTGTTCTATATCGTGTTTTGTCTGTATAAAGAAAGGATTATTTTAATGGCAAAGCAAATTGAAGGTGTGTATGAAAAGGTTCTTGAATGCGCAAAGCTGGAATTTTTGGAAAAAGGCTATCAAGAAGCTTCCCTACGTAACATCGCACAAAATGCCGGGACCAGTACAGGTTCGATTTACACACGATTTACTGATAAAAGCGGTTTATTTGATGCATTGGTTTCCTCTTCTGCAGAGGGGTTGAAACAAAAGATGTTATCCGCCCGGGAGGTGGATAAAGGACCGGCAGAGATGGAGCAGAAGGAATTTGTTAATAACTGTATTAGAGGCAAGGACTATATCTCATATATTTATGACCATTATGATGAGTTCAAGCTGATCATAACCCGTTCCGAGGGCACTGTTTACTCGGAATATATCCATAGTCTGGTGGAGATAAATGTGGAGCTGATAGTGAATTGTTTAAAGAACTCGGCTAAAAAGGCAGTATCTACGGAACTGCTGCATATTTTAGCCAGCGCTTATATCTGCGGCATTTTTGAGACTGTCGTTCATGATATGAGTAAGGAAGCAGCATATCAATATATGGAACAATTTGTACAATTCTTCTTATGCGGTTGGAGGACAATATGGAAGGATTAATACCTGGTTAGTAATACCGTATCGGTCAGCGAGCAGGGGGCAGGAGGGAATACCGGTGATTTTGCAGCTTCGGATTTAACAAAAGTTTTATAAAACACAGGAGGAGAAAAATGGGCAGTTTTAAGTTGAACGGTATTGGTAAGAAATTAGGATTATTTATTTCCCTGATTATTATTGCGGCTTTATTAGGAATATCAATATTTAACTATGTCATATCCCGCAGGGAAATAGCCAGATCCAACAAGATTATTCTGGAGAATGCCATCGAAACGATAATGTCCGATGTTAATCGTAACTATTCCTACTCTCACTCGGAAGCAGGAGGCATGTCGGAAGATGCAGCCAAGGAAGCATCCATTAATGCAATAAAAATGCTGCAGGAGGATCTGGCTGATACAGTTTCTTCTGCTACTGCCGAGGAGACCGACGCCACCTCGGCAGCTACAGCCAATTCTGAATTGGCAAAGCACACTCTTGATCTGGGCGAGTCAGGGTATTTCTTTATCGTAGATTCTAAGGGTGATATTGTCTTCCATCCCTTCCTCAAGGATAATATCTATGACCTGAAGGCCAGTGACGGAAGATCAATCATTCAGGATATGATTGCACTTTCGAAATCCGGCGGAGGCATTCTTAATTATGCTCTGGACGCGGATGCCAGCGCCATCAGAGACAGTAAAACGGTATATACTATGTATTTTCCGTACTGGGATTGGGTAGTTACTGCGGTAATTTACGACATTGATTTTTACCGGGGAACCAACATGATCCTAATCAGCAATATGATCGGCGTAGCAGTAGTTCTTGTGATTTCATTCCTTCTTACTATGCTGATATCCGGCAGGATTACCAGGCCGATCAAGAGAATATCCAATACATTGCACGAAGTTTCCCAGGGAGATCTTACCCAGAGTAAAATTGAATTAAGAACCAGGGATGAGACCAAGCTATTGGCAGATTCGGTGAACCGGCTATTGGATAGCTTCAGTAATATTGTAAAGACAATGACCACCTCCAGTGACAGACTGAATCAATTTGCGATGAATTTAAGTCAATCCTCCGGAGTTGTAACGGAAGCAACGGTAGAGGTAACCAAGGCCATCTCCCAGATGGCTTCCCTGACA